>JBAYWA010000019.1:0-11548 GCA_041674325.1 Melioribacteraceae bacterium
CATCAAATGCAGGCGTTGGAGAAACGCCTATATACAGATCGGAACCGCTGAAAATCCCTTTCCATTTTAGGTAAGCATCTTTGACCATAACGCCGAGTTTTCCTCCCGGTGTATTTGATGATGCGCTTTGATCTGTTTCAGTTCGGAACCGAGCGTCAAATTTTTCTGAAACTGCTATATCTGCCGTGAAATAAATTCTTCTGAATTGGAACCCGTTCAGATTTTTCAAATTACCATCAACGTTTTTAATGTTATAGAAGTAATCGCCAAACATTAATCCACCGAACTTAAATTTTTCCGGCACTGTTTGTGCAAAACTAATTGATGCGAAAAAGGATAAAATTGCGATTAATTGTAAACCATATCTTTTCATAGAATACTGTTACTCCTGTTAATTTGTGATGGCCAAACTTATATTTTGATTATTAACTCCAGGTTACCGGATTATTATCAAACTGTTAAGTTGTGATAAATGCGTTTTGGTATGATGGATCGGGCCGCTCTGGATTCTCTTCCTTAATATTTTCTATTTTCCGCAGCAGATAAATTAACAGGTAAGCTAAAACAGAGAAGAGAAAACCGAGTATGAACCAATCGTGCTGAGTCCTATTTTTTTTCTTAGCTTTCAGTGAGCAGATAACGCCGAATAATAAGCCGACAACCGAGAACCAAAATCCTAACATATATTCCTTTTTTTTGCGACAAATATCCTGAACCACTATTAGCTCAGCATTAAGCCAGTGTTAAGAAATTGTTAAATCGGGCGGGAATCTGAGTCATTGAGAGATTTCAAATCGATTAGGTTGTATATTTCAAAAACAAAAACGAACGGTTGGAATATTTCAGGCAAATGAACACTAAAATATTATTAGTAGATGATGAGAAAGATATTGTTGAATTCCTCAAGTATAATTTAGTTCACGAGGGATTTGATGTAATAACAGCATACAACGGAAAAGAGGCACTTGAAAAGTTAGATGAGAAACCCGACTTAATTATTCTTGATGTTCTGATGCCTAAAATGGACGGTTACCAGGCTTGTTTAAGCATCCGCAATATGGCCGAGTTTAAGGATACTCCAAGTATCTTCCTTACTGCTAAAGGTTCCGAAGTTGATGAAGTCCATGGTTTGAGTCTAGGGGCGGACGATTATATTCAGAAGCCCATTTCACCGCAAAAACTGATCGCACGCGTTAAATCCAATCTTAGAAGAATTGAATCCTCCCACGATCGATCGGCGGGGCTGGCGGAAATTAGAGTCGGTAATTTGATAATCGACAGAGAAAAATATACTGTTACTCTTGAGGGGATACAGATAATTTTCCCTAAAAAAGAATTTGAGATCTTAAACTATCTGGCGTCTAACAGGGGAAAAGTCTTTAGCAGGGATAAAATCTTGAAAGATATATGGGGTGAAGATATTTTTGTAATTGAAAGAACTGTTGATGTTCATGTCAGAAAGATTAGAGAAAAGCTGGGAGTTCATTCGGACTTAATAGAAACAATTAAAGGTGTAGGATATCGATTCAAGAATATTGAATAATATTAGAAAAGAGGGTCCGTTTTTTCCGGGACTTTTTTTCATAGTGCTTACCTGCACTGCATTTCTGATCACTCTCTCATTTTCCGGCGAACCGCTTACGGCAAGATATCTGATTTACATTATTCTGTGTCTATTGATGCTTCAGGCATTTATTGGAATATTCCTCTACAGAAAAAGAAAACGGGATCTTAGAGAGATAAAAGAGGTTATTAGTAAGATCATTACAAATTCTTACAAATCCGCCGAAGAGATACATTTAAGAGGAGACCTCTCTGAACTGCAGAAAGAGATCAAGACGATGTTTCTTAAAACTCAAAGCGACATTGCAAATCTGAAAAGACTAGAGCAGATCCGGACCGAATTCCTCGGGAATGTATCACACGAGCTTAGAACACCGATATTTGCAATACAGGGATTTATAGAGACCCTGCTGAATGGGGCTATTGACGATAGCAGCGTCAACCGGTCATTTTTAGCCAAGGCAAATCAGCACACGCTAAATTTAAGCGCTCTGCTCAACGATCTAATCGACATATCGATGATTGAATCGGGCGAGATGCTTCTGAGTTTCAGGTATTTTAACGCGTACGAATTTCTTGAAGAGATAATTCAGGAATTTATACCGAAAGCTCAGGAGAAAAATCTGTCGCTGATTCTTCTTCCTTTGGACAGTTCATTAAAAATTTACGGTGATAAGCAGAGGCTCCGTCAGGTAATGGTAAATCTTATAATGAATGCACTTAAATATACCGATGCCGGATCAGTGACAATCGGAATTGCTGATGAAGCTGAACGCTGCAGAATATTTATCCGCGATACCGGAATCGGCATTCCGGCGGAAGACCTGAAAAGGGTTTTCGAAAGATTTTACAGGGTCGATAAAGACCGGTCGAGAATGATGGGGGGAACGGGACTTGGACTGGCAATTGTGAAACACATCGTTGAGGCTCACGGATTTAAAGTCGAGGTTACAAGCGAACCCGGAAAAGGAAGCGAGTTTTCTTTCCGTGTGAAAAAGTAGTACCCGCAGTTACATTAAATTTTTATTCAACTGTTACTATCTGTTGAAATAGTGAGAGATTCCCATCTCTAATAACTGTGCAATCGGGCGGCAGTCCGGTGATATAAGATTTCCGGTTCTATTTTTAGCGATAGAAGCGCAACCGCCGCCGCACGCAAGCTGAAGAGAGCATTCTTTGCATTCGGGAATAGTTGTAACGTCCCTCTCTTCCCACATTTTAATAAGTTCATCCGCTTTATTAACATCCGGATAATATGTACCAAGCTCTTCCCCGCTTTTTCCGACAGTCGCGGTACATGCGTAAATATGTCCAGATCCATCGAACGCCCACTCCGTTTTACATCCCGTGCAGTCGTCAAAAAGAGGAGCGGGCAATTCCCCGTTATCGAACAAAAATCGGGAGACCGAGAAAGCCGGTTTATGAAATTCAGTTATTTCCGGATTTTCCCTGAGTAGTTCATAGATCGCTTCATAAAATTCGAGACGTGTGAATAATTTACTTTGAGACGACTGGCAGTAATGAAGCTCGTAATTTCTGCCAAGCTGTGTTTTAAAGTACGGATTTTTTGTCCATCCCTTTTCAATAGCGAATTTGGAAAGATCAACCAGCGATTTCAAATTCTCCTTGTCTATTACCACACGAAGATTAATATTTATTTTCGCGTCAAGCGCCGCATCAATTCCTTCAACTATCTGCTGAAAAGTGCCGCCGCCGTTTTTGAGCGGTCTGCGCGTGTTGTGCATATCTTCCAGCCCGTCAAGAGTAACCTGGACTTCTCTTATCCTAAAATTTTTTAAAATTGAAGAGTATTCTTTAAGAGAATACCCGTTAGTGACAAAGGCCGTATCGAGACCGAGCCCGGCGGCCTGCTGTAAAACATATTCAATCGATCTCTTTGAAGCCTCTGCCGGCAGCAGCGGTTCTCCGCCGAATATGGTGATGTATTTTCTTCTTCCGGCAAATTCATTTTTGATATATGAAAAGAATGAATCTATCACCTCTTTGGAAACCGACTGCCTCTCTAACTCATAACCGGATTGGTAGCAATAATCGCAGCCGAAGTTGCAAGCGTACCAGGGCACGAAAAAAATCTGGATCTCATCCTTATCCCGGTTCTCAATGAACTCGAGATATTTATTCATATATATTTTTTTCTCTTCCCTCTCATCAATCAGATATCCCTTCTCTAAATATTCATCTATACGGGTGAAGTTTCCCGTCTTAATCTCATCCGCTTTCTCCGAGTTGATAATATCGGCATTGCCGGAGAGCAGATTAACTAGATAATAGTCCTCGGAATTCCTGATTTTGGAAAAGATGTTATACTTTGAGAAATACATTAACGATCCCGCTGAGCACACATAATTTTATTAAAAAAAGAAATCCGGCACCAGGCCGGATTCTCCGCACTAAAAACTAGTCGTGGCAACCCGTAGCTATTGCCGAGACCTTAGCACAACATTGAGCAATTTTAACATTGCTCTTCTTTTTAGAGATGAGAGATTTCATCATCCCGCTCCTTGTTTTAGTACATAAATAAGATAATCGACTGGTTCGCATTATCTTTTAAAAATAAATTTATAAATGTCCATTCTTTCTTCAGCATGAACAGCCGCAATTTTTTCTCTTGCCGGCAATAGTAAAGCTTGCCACTTTAATTTTGCCTTTATCATAAGGCCGGCTTTCTTCAATTACGGTCACATCAACAAATCCTGCCTCATTGAGAATATCCATGTAAATCTCTTTTCTTATTGAGCCCGCCCAGCACTCAGCAACCGCGACCGGATCGTTTTTATATTCATCGGGCACATCTTCTATAGAATAGATATCGCTGACGGAAAAACGTCCCCCTTTTTTAAGTATTCGATGAATCTCTTTCCATACTTTTAACTTATCGGAAGCGTGATTGATTGTGCAATTGGAGATTACAAGATCGGCCTGTTTATCTTCTATCCCTATATTCTCGAGCTCGGATTTAACAAATTTCACATTTGACACGCCGAATTTTTCAGCATTAGCTTTTGCTTTTTCGAGCATTCCGTCCGATATATCTACTCCATAAACAAATCCGCTTTCGCCAACATCCTGAGCCATCCGGAGCACATCATTTCCCCGCCCGCAGCCAAGGTCTACGCACACTTCGCCGGTCTGAGGTTGGGCATAATTAATAGCGCCGCCGCACGAAAGACAACAGCTGCTCTCCGCAAGTTCGGTATAGCGTTTATTTATCTCTATTGTATCCATCTCTTCACTGATTAATTATAACAATTTATATCTAATTTTGTTCAAGTTCTTTGGAAATTGTGATTGCAGCCACCGTTCCGTCAGCAACCGCGGTAGTGATCTGTCTGAATTGTTTCCCCGCTACATCTCCGACCGCGAAAACACCGTCTATATTTGTTTTCATACTCGCGTTAACATCCACATACCCCCACTTATCAAGGGTCAGGCGGTTGTCAAAATCTTCCAGATTCGGATTCATTCCGGCGAAGATAAATACTCCGTCGCAGCTTATTGATTTCAATTCACGAGTCTTCAGATCTTCGACTATTACTTCATTTACTGTGGAACCGTTTTTCACAAACTCTCTCGGCTCATGTTCGAAGACAAATTCAATTTTGGGATTGGCAAATGCTTTTTCCTGGGCGGTTTTGTTTGCCTGAAGTTTATCAAATTGATGAACAATTGTCACTTTAGAAGCAAACTTTGTAATGAAGAGTGCTTCCTCAATTGCAGAGTTGCCTCCGCCAATAACAACAACATGTTTTCCTTCATAAAACTTTGCATCGCAGGTTGCGCAATAAGAAATACCCTGCCCTTTATATTCTGTTTCCCCTTTCACTCCTAATTTTCTCGGCGATGATCCTGTAGCAATTATTATCTTTTTAGCGTGAATCGTTTCGATGCCGTCAATCTCAACATTTTTGTTTATGAGATCTATCCCTGTAACATCCACCGCCGATCTGAAATTGACACCGGCAGATTTTGCCTGTTCGGACATATGATGCATGAGCATGTAACCGGAGATCGGTTCTTCATAACCGGGATAATTCCAGACCATATGGGTGACTTTAACCTGCCCGCCGGGAAGATCCTTATCTACCAAAATAGTATTCAATTTTGCCTGTGCGGAATAGATACCGGAAGTCAATCCTGCCGGTCCGCCCCCGATGATCAGTACATCGCAATGTGTTTCCGATTTGTTGAACGTATTTCTGATAGCATGAGCCTTCTCTTCCGGCAGAAGTAATTCGAGGTTCTTTATGATCTCCGCTCTCTTGATTCCGCCCGTTAATCTGTCTCCTACAAGATTTCCTTCCTTGTAAAAAAGAAGTGTTGGAGAAGATGTAACTCCTAACGAGAGGGCTAACTCTTTGTTTTCCTGTCTGAATATTTTTACAAATTTTACATCATCGCCGTAAACTTCGCTCAGACTCTCAAATTTGCTGGCGAGGGCTTCACATGGAGGGCATTCGGTTGAATAAAAATCAACTACCACATTCTTAACATTCAAAACCTCTTTCTCGAATTCGAGTGCAGAGATATTTTTAATTTTTCCGGACATTCTAAAAATCCTTCTGTTTTGGTTAAAGCAACACTTTATAATCTAATAAGATGTACCTAACCTATAAAGGATTCAAAAAAATAGGCAGATTCCGGCAAAAAATCTTCAAATTTTTGTGTATTGAATGGGAATTCAGCTAATCTGAATTTATTAGGTCCATTTTTATTTGAAATTTTATCAGCATACGGGGATTGATTCCGCAATTCTCAAATCCACAGATTCCCAGAATGATTTAATTTATAGCTCATCAACATTACAGAAACAGCCCGCGGAATTATCTCGACCGAAGCGGCGATTCTTTCGACTGATTAAGCCGAAGATAAATAGTCTCTCTTCCCACCCTGCTCTTTTTACGGAATAATCGAAACAAATCCTCTGGCATGATCTTTACATATTATAAGCGCAGCAATAATTTAATAACAAAATAAAGGAGCAGTAAAATGAAACGCACAGCATTATTCACAATCGTCGCAATTTTTTCTATCATCTTCTTCACATCAACCGCAAACGCTCAATCAACCGGAAACGGTCAGGGCTCCGGTTTAAAAACCAACTGGGTCGACTTAAATGGTGACGGTATCTGCGACAACGTCGGTACTTCACTTCAGGGAAGCGGCAGAACCGGTAAAGGTTACGGCAAGAAAGACGGCACCGGAAACGCTCTTCGTCCGCAGGACGGAACCGGATTTGGCGCGAAAGGCGGAAACATGACTTCTACCGGTGTATGTGACGGCTCAGGTCCTAAAGGATCCGGCGCACGCAGAGGCGGAAAATAATTCAATCGGTTGGTAGTTGAAGGGGCATGATAATTCATGCCTCTTTTTACTCAATCAATTTCAATCGCCTCAATAAGCGAACTTAAAAGATAATGAGGACTTGATGATCCTTATTGTTTTTTATATGTTAGTCCAGCATCAGATAACACCTATAAAGACCGGAGGAGAAGATGAATTTAAAATTTACATCCCTTGGTTTCTTATTTTTTTTCACACTCACTAATTTTACAGCACAGACTCATCTTGGATCTCTAAAGTACGACGATTTTAAAAAGCCGGAATATTGCGGCTCCTCCTGCCATACTGATTTTTATCAGCAGTGGAAACAGGCAATGATGTCGCAGGCATACACGCATGAGTGGGATGAGATCGAATATTTTAAACTTGCGGTTCCGCACGCGGAGAAAGACCCCAAAGTAGCGGAGGTGAAAGCCGGATGTAACGGCTGTCACGCTCCTATCTCCTACGTTTCCGGCGATGTTCCCCCCCCTCTGCCCGAGTTGAAATCGAGGGCAAACGAATCGGTTTCCTGCGAGGTCTGTCATAGCATTACCGGATTCAGCGGCGATACCCCTTTCAATTTCAATTATATTTTGAACCCGGGCAAAACAAAATTCTCCTCCCGTAAAGGCGAGATTCTTTCACCGGCTCACGATATAGAGATAAATCCGATTATGAGGAGCGGTGACTTTTGCGGAATTTGCCATAATGAAAAAGACCCTTACGGCATTTGGGTTAAATCCACACACCTGGAATGGAAAGAGGGGCCATATTACAAAGAGGGAGTCCAATGCCAGGATTGCCATATGACGCGCGGTGAATTTAAAAGCGCATCAATGGGGGCAACTTACAAAGACACAAAACTTCATCTCTTCCATGGCGCACACGATCCAGGTAAAGTGAAGGGGGTAATAGAATTGAGGATTCATCCCGATCTCAGGGAAGCTGAGCCGGGCGAGTCTGTTAAATTTACGGTAGCGTTATTTAATCAAAAGACCGGGCATAAATTTCCGTCGGGTTCGGTTGAGGATAGAATTGTCTGGATGCACGTTGAGGCCGTTGACGAAAAGGGGAATGTCTATCATATTCCGGTCGACAAAAAGGGATTTGAGGGGGAGGAATACCTGATAGGCGCCGATAAGCTTGCCTATCAGGATATGGGAATAGCTTTAAATGATCCGGAGTTCAAAGGAGTTCAAAGGGACGGAATTCCGGTTGGGGACCGGATATTCAGGATGCCCTACTTTGATCCGCAAGGAAGGATGACAATTCAGCAATGGAACACAGCTAAACTCGGAGTGGATTACAGAATCGGTCCCAGGGAAACAAAGATTGAAACTTTAACTTTTCGCATCCCGGATAAAATTGCTCCCGGCAAACTGAAAGTTACAGCCATACTTAATTATCAGCTTCTTGTAAAACCAGTAGCTGATTTTCTGGGAGTTCCGGAAAGCGAATCCCGGATTATAAAAGTCAACGAACATTCAACTGAAATCACCATTTTACCATAAGAGGCTAAAATGAAAAAGTTTTCTATCTTCGTACTGGTGCTGATAGGCATGATTCTTCTTATATCCCGGAGTTTGTCGGCAACCCCGGCATTCGCCCGTAAATATAGTATGAGCTGCCAGACGTGTCATTCCCCTTTTCCCAAATTAAAAAGTTTCGGAGATGAATTTGCCGGAAACGGATTCGTGCTTGCGGATAAAGAAGCTTCCAGATACTTTATGGAAACCGGCGATGAGAAACTTTCCCTTCTTCGGGACATCCCGCTGGCATTGAGACTTGAAGGATACGCAACATATAACTATAAACAATCCGACAAGCTGGACTTCACCGCGCCGTATCTCTTAAAATTATTGAGCGGAGGTTCCATTACCAAAGATGTTTCTTACTATTTCTATTTCTTTTTCAGTGAAAGAGGTGAAGTTGCCGGACTGGAGGACGCATTTATAATGTTCAACAACTTATTCGATGAGGATATAGACCTATATATCGGGCAGTTTCAGATTTCAGATCCTCTCTTCAAGAGGGAACTCCGCCTTACATTTGAGGATTATCAGATTTACAGAACAACTCCCGGTTTATCCAGATCGAACCTTACCTACGACCGCGGACTTATGCTGACTTACGGCACATCCGCGGGGACAGATATCATTCTTGAGCTGCTTAACGGAACCGGTCTAAGTGCAGCCAATACTTTTAAAATTTACGATGATGATAAATATAAAAATGCATTCGGAAGAATTTCTCAGGAGATAACCGAAGGAATCCGAGTAGGAGCGTTCGGCTACATAGGCAAAGAGGATCTGGAAGATAATCTGAGCAACAGATTTACTAACAGCTTTACTATGTGGGGTCCGGATCTGACATTGAAACTGAAGGATAAATTAGAGTTTAATTTCCAATATGCTCAGCGGAAAGACGATAAGCCTTATTTTTTCCTCAAAGAAAAAAATACCCGGGGATTATTCGGCGAACTGATCTTCACTCCCGATGGTGATGAGAGCAGCTGGTACGCTGTTGCACTTTATAACTGGGTTGATTCAGATCTAGATGCGCTTGATTATAATTCCGGAACAATCAGTCTCGGATATTTACTAAGGCGGAATATCAGACTGGTCGGAGAATTCACATATAATCCGGATAAGAAATACGGACAGATAGGAGTAGGGATAATTTCTGCTTTTTAAGCTGAAAATTATTCCAACTCTTTAGTGATTTCCGGTGCCCGGGTTCCGGCTTTCGGCTCGGGCACTTTGCAGGAACCGCCGGGACATGCATTTAATATACCCGTTATAAAAGGGAGCAAACCGATTATCCACCAATCAGCATGAAGAACTAAGCCAGATATAATTATAACCGCACCAATTCCTATTCTTACTTTCCTGCCAGTATCCATTAAAAACTTTCCTTTCATATATGCCAAATTTATGCGGATCTCCTTTTGTGAATTATCAGATGATTTATGCACCATCCGTGTAATCTGTTTCTATGTGGAATCCGATCTGGCAGTTAGATACACGAACCGATGGAAGGATTCAATCAATTTTGGGGAGTGAATTATATACTATTCTGCAATACGTTCCAGTCTGGATCTAAGATGTCTCTCGCTAATACCTAAAATTCTGGCTGCGGCGCTTTTATTCCCTTTTGTTCTCTTCAACGCCTCATTAATAGCCGACAGTTCGAAAGCTTTAACTTTCTCCTCATACGGATCTTCAAGATTCAGCGGATCCAATTTACGGTCGGCCTCTTTCAGCTGATTAAATTTAGGGAGATCCTCCTTCGCCAGATATTCATTTCTTGTGAGCACCACGGCCCGTTCAATAATATTTTCCAGTTCGCGCACATTTCCAGGGAAGTGATACTTCATAAGGCTATCCAGCGCTTCCGCACTTATACCTTTTACCCCTCTTGTATTTTCAGATGAATATTTCTTTATAAAATAATCCGCAAGAATGGGAATATCCTCTTTT
Source organism: Melioribacteraceae bacterium (assembly GCA_041674325.1). GTDB lineage: Bacteria > Bacteroidota > Ignavibacteria > Ignavibacteriales > Melioribacteraceae > Fen-1258. Next base: position 10,386 of record JBAYWA010000019.1, read on the forward strand.
CTTTCGCGGAGAGATGGGAGAGAAATTTCAACGACGTTTAAACGGTAGAACAGATCCTCCCTGAAAGCGCCGTGCAGAATCATCTCCTACAGATTTCGATGAGTCGCGGCAATTATCCGAACGTCAGTCTTCTCTGTAACATTGCTCCCTATCTTTTGAATCTCACCGAACTGAATGGCTCTAAGGATCTTTACCTGCACGGAAAGGGGTATGTCTCCAACTTCATCTATGAAAATAGTACCGCCGTTTGCCTCTTCGAATCTTCCGATTCTCTGATTAGAAGCGCCCGTAAAAGATCCTTTTTCGTGTCCGAATAATTCACTCTCCAGCAAGTTTTCTGATAGAGACGCGACATTTACGGTCACAAACGGCTTGTCTTTACGCGGACTGGTAAAATGAATAGCCTTGGCGAATAATTCCTTCCCCGTACCGCTCTCGCCGCGCAGAAGCACGGTTGATTTAGAAGCTGCAACTCTGCCTGCTATATTAAGAACTTTTTCCAAAGATGCGCTCTGAGAAATTATCTGTTCAAAACGGAATTTATCCTGCAGCTGCTCTTTAAGAAGCCTGTTTTCGGTTACCAGAAACTTCTTCTCTCTTATTTTCTCCAAAATATTTTCGAGCACATCAAGATCAATCGGTTTGGTAAGAAAATCATATGCCCCCTTTTTCATTACGCCGACCGCACTTTCAATCGAACCGAAGGCCGTCATAACCACAACCTCAATTGCGGGATTTAGAGATTTGATTTCATTGAGAACCCGGGCGCCATCCCAGCCCGGCATGTTAAAATCAGTGAGCACTATATCGATCATTTCACTCCCGGCAATTTCACATCCCGCTTCACCGCTATTTGCAGTGAATACTTTATAATCTCTTTTAGATAAAAAACTTTTCAGGGATTGAAGCTGCGGTTCTTCATCATCTATTAATAAAAGGGAAAACTTATTCATATTTCATCTCACCTGAATTGTAACGGTAATTTGATTAAAAATTCTGTTCCGGAATTTAATTTGCTTTGGGCGGATATTCTCCCGCCATGTTCGGAAATTATTTTATGCACAATGCTGAGACCTATTCCATTACCTTTCCCTTTTGTAGTAAAGTAAAGATCGAAAATTTTACTTAACTCATCGGGATGGACGCCAACACCTGAATCGGCA
>JBAYWA010000020.1:0-11505 GCA_041674325.1 Melioribacteraceae bacterium
CGAATTTAGTATCGGCTTAATCTTAGAGACTGTTGCATTATTTTTCAAAAACAATCTACTGTATCTGCGCTCTATTATTTTTTAATAAATGATCATTTTTGCAACAGCCTCATTTAAAATTACCTACCGCTTTGAGACATAGCTATTCTTGCAGCTTCAATAGAAGGTTGAATGTTTTTTATGGCGCCTTTAAGATTATCCCCGTCTCTGACGGATTTCCTGGAGATTGGAACGATTGCCTCGATTCCCTTTGGCGTCAAATCGTTCGAAAGATATTTTTGAATTTCTTTAACATCTGACACGTAAGTTTTGAACGCCTCTTTTACGCCTATGCTGTTCAGGGCTATCTTTCCATAAATCTCGCTGAGCTCAATGCGGCGTTGTTCGCCGAGCTGCTGTATCTGTGAGTTTTGATATTTATCGTCGTCCTTTTCCCATTCTTCAAAGTAGTCTTTGCCCCGCGCCTGCATTTTATCGGCGTGTTTGGCAAAGTTTTTTTCCATTTTTTCAATCTTTGAGACATTATCGGTAAATGTATTGAAGGCTTTCTTTATATCGGATTGGCCGGGCATTGTAAGTTCATCAAGCGACGCCCCGGTAGCATCCAGCTGCACGCTGACTGATTTAATATCGCTGTCCATGGTCTGCATTGTTGTTGTTGCTTTTTCCGATCTCCTGATACCTGTGGAAGAACAGCCAACTATGCTGATGACGGTCAGGATAAGAATTGTAAAGAGGAAAGGAACAGACTGATTTGTTCGTTTCATTTTGTACTCCTTGTGTTTATTTGAATCTGTGTTTTTATGAACATGACATTCGTTAAATGTGCCGTTAAACTCATGATAAGTAAATGCCGTTAGCGTCCGTGAATTCTAATTGGAGAAGATTCATTCTTTACAATTTTTTTACCAGGACGCCTCTAACACTGTGTGACCTTTCTAAATCACTCTAAGAAGATTACCAATGATTGCCCGGAGGTGCAATCACCCGAAAGGATGAAAAGGGAGTTAATCCTGTTTAGTAGAGAAAATGTGTTGATTTAAATAAGCGCAAGATTGGCCAGGAGGTTGGTTCGCTAATTTTTTTCTTCCGCGATGAACGTTTCTGCTTTCTTAAATTCAAGTCATTCCGGACTTGCTCGGAATCTGGACATATGAGAACAAATGAGATTGAGAATCTTTTCCCGACATTAGATGACCAATCGCCGGTCGCCAATTACTGATTACTAATAACTCCCGCCCAGCCCCCTATCTAATTACATTTTCCATTCTTATATTGAAACCAAATTATATAGAAATCTGTATTTTATGACGGAACCACTGATAAGCGTTGGTATTCTTACCTCAAAAGAGATTCGGTTCGACCTTTACGGCGAATTTTTGGCAGGCACTTCCGCCCGACGGATGAGCGGAAGATTCAAAGCAAAGATCGACAATAAAAGGATAAAAATATTTCACGATAAGAATGAGATACTATCGGGTTATGAAATTACATTTACTCCGGAAGATATTGAGACTGAATCATTTCTTATCCGGGATGTGGTCATCGGCAAAAATTTTCACTGGGAGAAAAAAGAGAATCAAAGATTCCGCGGAGCCGTAAAATTTATTATCGAAAAGGATGAGATAACAGCAGTTAATATTCTTCCACTTGAGGAATATCTTATAAGCGTTATCTCTTCGGAAATGAACGCGCAGAGTTCGATGCAGCTTTTGAAAGCCCACGCCATTGTCTCCCGCGGGTGGCTTCTTTCGCAGCTCGAGAAGAAAAATAAAAAAGCCGTAAGCGAAATTATTTCCGATGGTGAGACGATTCGATGGTATGACAGGGAGGATCATTCAAATTATGACCTGTGCGCCGACGATCACTGCCAGCGCTACCAGGGTGTAACAAGAGTTGTAAATGAAAACGCCGCTCAGGCAATTTCGGAAACGAGGGGACTTGTATTAAAATTCGGCAATGTAATATGCGATACCAGATACTCTAAATGCTGCGGAGGTTTGACTGAAACCTTTGAAAACGTCTGGGAACCGGCCAGCCATCCGTATCTTGCTTCCGTAGTCGATTATAAATTTGAACCGGACGGCGCCGAATTAAATTTGACTATAGAGCGGTCCGCCGAACGCTGGATTAAAGGAAATCCCAATGCCTTCTGCAATACTTCCGATACCAGAATCTTATCGCAGGTGCTCGTTGATTTCGACCGCGAGACAAACGATTTTTTCAGATGGAAAGTGGAATATACCCAGCAAGAACTGACGGAGATAATCAACAGGAAAAACGGATCAGATTTCGGAAATATTATCGATCTTATTCCTGTTGAACGGGGAAATTCCGGCCGCCTTATAAAACTAAAGATCAAAGGGACGAAAAAAGAAATTACTATCGGCAAGGAATTGGAGATTCGGAGAACACTATCTCAATCCCATCTTTACAGCTCAGCTTTTATGGTAACGAAAGCGGATATTGTTGACGGTATACCGCAGAGATTCATTCTGAATGGAGCCGGCTGGGGACACGGCGTAGGTCTGTGCCAGATAGGCGCGGCGGTTATGGGTGAACTCGGTTACGGATTCGACGAAATTCTCACCCATTATTTTAAAGATACCAAGATTCAGAAAATTTACTGAACAATAATTAAGCTGTTCCTCTTCCTGTTCCGGGGACGAGGATTGGCGAAGCAAGAATTAGTGAAAGATCAAAAACCAGAGCAAGATTATGAGCAAGAGTTGGAATGACATTTCTTAATCCCGCAATTTTATTCGGTCTGTTTGCTGCTTCGATACCGGTTGTGCTGCACTTTCTCAATCTCCGAAAATTGAAAAAGGTCGAGTTCAGCACGCTCTCTTTTCTGAAGGAACTGCAAAAAACCAAGATCAGACGGATAAGGATAAAACAATGGCTTCTTCTGTTAATCAGGATTTTGATTATAATTTTTCTGGTTGGCGCGTTCGCCCGCCCTACGGTAAAAAGTATTTCTATCGGAAACTCCTCCGCGGCCAAGACCACTGCCGTAATTATCATCGATAATACTTCCAGCATGTCTGTTGTCACCGAAAATGGATCCTATCTTAATCAGGCAAAACAGATAGCCAAAAATCTTATAAACAATTTCCGGAATGGCGATGAGATTGCTGTTATTCCGGCTGGAGATCTGAGCGGTGTTCCCGCGGGCGCGGTCACCAATTTCAAACAGATAGCAACGGTTATAGATGAAGTAGAGATATCGGCAGTATCGACGACTCTGAATGATGCCTTGGTAAAAGCCGCGGCGATTTTGTACGCATCAAAAAACTTTAACAAAGAAGTCTATCTTATTTCCGATTATCAGAGGGGGAGAATTTTTAATTCCGCGGATGATCTTTCCGATTTATCCGGCATTTTTAATGAAAACACACGACTATTTAATATTAATCTGGGAATAAAGGATGCCGCAAATCTCGGTATTGAAGAACTGGTTTCAGGCAATCAGATTTTTGAATTCGGAAAAACCGTAAGCTTCAGAGCGCGGGTAAAAAATTATTCGGTCGGTCAGGCCGGCAATTCGGTTGTCTCTCTTTTTGTAAACGGGAAAAGGAGCGCACAGCAGAGTCTTAATTTACCGGGCGGCGGGACAAAAGAGATCTCTTTCGAAACAACTCTCGCGGATACCGGTTTTGTTGAAATTTCGGCTGAGCTCGAAGATGATGAGATTCTCCCGGATAATAAAAGACATCTTGAAATTTTCGTACCCGGAAGAATTTCGATGCTGATCTTAACCGATAATTTGGAAGATGCAAAATTTATCCGCCTCGCTTCGGAAGATGTGCTTCAAAAAGTGAAAGTTACCGGCAGTTCAGTCGCCAGGCTCCCGTCAATCAATCTTTCAAATTTTAATTCTCTGTTCATTACGGGAGCGGGAAAAAATGATGACTGGAATAATCTGGCCGGTTATATAAAGAGGGGAGGGAAAGCGATTCTGATGCCGGGTTCGCAAACCACAATTCAAAATTTTCAGAAAGTTTGCGGATCATTGGGACTTCCAGCCCCTTCGAATGCGGTAGGCACACTAAACTCGCCGGACTCCCCCTCCCGGATCGATAAAATTGATTTTCAGAATCCTCTGTTTCTGGAGATGTTTGAAAATGTTAAGAACCCGCAGATCGAATCACCCGAAATCTATTATTATTTTAAAATAAATCCCGGCGGAGACGGAAAGAATATAATCTCTATGATAGATAACTCTTCATTTCTGAGCGAATATAAAATAGGCCGAGGAAAGGTTTTCCTGTTCAATTCGGCGCCTTTATTAAGCTGGAGTAATTTTCCGGTAAAGGGATTTTTTGCGCCGCTGATAAATAAACTTATCTATTATTCGGCTTCGAAGGCGAAGGAGCAGAGCATTTATCTCTCCGGGCAGGAGATTACGGCGAATATATCGAATAATGCGATGGGTCAGATCATCGTTCAGAAACCGGGCGGCGAGAGGGAATTTATAAATACCGACTCTCTGGCAAATAAAAATTTTCTCTTTTTCAATAAGACCGATGAACTGGGCAATTACAAATTTTATTCGGGCAATAAAATTTTAGATTTAATAGCGGTAAATCACGATCCGCGTGAATCCGTTGTGATGAAAGCTTCGGATGACGATTTTGATAATTATTTAACTGAGATCGGATTTAAAGGAAAAAAAATCACTTTATCTCCGGGTGATGATTTTTCCAAAGAGATATATCAGTCGCGTTTCGGCACGGAACTATGGAAATATTCCCTTATGATTGTTCTATTCCTGGCGATGCTGGAATCGATTGTGGCCAGAAGCTCTAAAAAGGAACTCGCGGAGATAAAAAATTGAAGAATCCTCTCGAACAGTCCGACTTTCACTCTTAGGTGTTTCTTTAAAAGAAAACCGTATTTATCTGGAGGTCATGAATTATTCTCTTAATTTTGTAACGGTTTATTTAATAATAATTGGTATTGAGTCTATATAATGATTGATATTATTAACAAAAAGAAAGAACGGGCTATCCTTGTTTCATTAATTACGGGAGATTATTCAAAAGAGAGGGTTGAAGAACATCTCGGCGAGCTGGGACTTCTTGCTGATACTGCAGGCGCTGATGTGGTTTTTAAGATCACACAGGAGAGACACAGACCCGATCCCGCAACATTTATCGGCAAGGGAAAAGCCGAGGAGATTCAGCAGCTTATAGAACTGAATGATATCCAGCTCGTAATATTTGATGACGACCTTAATCCAACCCAGGTGCGAAATCTTGAAAAAGTACTCGAAAGAAAAATTCTGGACCGGAGCGGATTGATCCTGGATATATTTGCGTCGCACGCCAAAACGCGCGAAGCTAAAACCCAGGTTGAATTAGCGCAGCTCCAATATATGCTGCCGCGGCTCAGCAGGGCCTGGACCCACTTATCCAAACAATATGGCGGTATTGGAACAAAGGGCCCGGGCGAAACTCAGATTGAAACGGACAGAAGAATTATACGAACGCGCATCAGCAAGCTGAAAGAAAATCTGAAAAAAATCGAAGGGCATCAGGAAACTAAAAGCTCGGGAAGAAAGGAATTTGTTACCGCCTGCCTGGTGGGATATACGAACGCCGGAAAATCCACTTTGCTTAACCGCCTTACGGAAGCCGGAGTTCTGGCTGAAGATAAATTGTTCGCCACACTGGACTCTACTACACGCTCATTTGAAATTGAAAAAAATAAAAAGATCCTGCTAAGCGATACGGTGGGATTTATACGCAAACTCCCGCATCATCTTGTAGCCTCCTTCAAAACCACTCTTAATGTAGTTAAAGATGCCGACGTTATCCTCCATGTTATAGACGTTTCTAACGATTACTTCGAAGATCATATGAGAGTTGTCGAATCAACTCTCGAGGAACTGGATAGCAATAAAAAAATTCAGATCAAGATTTTCAACAAAGTTGACGCTCTTAAAGATAAGAGCCGGATGGATTATATCTCTCAGCAATACAGCGATGGAATTCTTATTTCGGCCGAGCGGGGGATGAATATCGGAAATCTGAGAAAGATGATGCTCGATATCTACGAACAGAATTTTGTTGAATCTACAGTAGAGCTTGGATTGCACGAGTCGAAGCTTGTATCCCGGCTGTATGAAATGGCGGAAATTCTTTCGGCGGATTATGGGGAAGAAAAAATTATCGTCACGTACAGAGCAAATGCGTCTGTCCACAATAAAATTCAGGGAATGATTAATTCACGGATCAAATAAGAGGATTAAAATTGAAACTGGTATTAGACGGCAAATCTCTTACACTCGGCAAGATAGAAAAATTTATTAATGAGAATCAGCGGGTAGCTTTATCAGCCGGTGCTGTGAAAAATATAACCAGGTCGCGCGCGTTAGTTGAAAAGTGGATCAAGGAAGGGAAGATAATCTACGGAGTAACCACCGGATTCGGAGAATTTGCAAATGTGAAAATATCGGAAGATGACGCGGAAACACTTCAGCGCAATCTTATCGTAAGCCACTCTGTAGGAGTCGGCGAGAATCTCGCCCCGTTAATTGTAAAGATTATGATGCTTCTCAGAGTGAATGCGCTCGCGCGGGGATATTCCGGAATACGGCTTTCGACTTTAGAGCATCTGATCGGAATGATAAACAACGGTATCATTCCGGTCATTCCCTCACAGGGCTCAGTCGGATCAAGCGGAGACCTTGCGCCCCTCTCTCATCTGGTGCTGGCAATGATTGGCGAAGGCGATGTCCAGCTGATTGAGAATGTTCTCGATGAAAAATCCGGCTCGGCAAAAATTGTATCGGCAAAATCAGCTTTTAAGAAATTTAAAATGAAAGGCGTAAAACTGGCGGCCAAAGAGGGGCTTGCGCTCATTAACGGCACTCAGATGATGACTGCGTTCGCTTCCTGGATTTGCATCCAGTCCGCAAAACTTATAAAGACGGCGGACATCTCTGCGGCTCTCGCGCACGAAGCTCTGCGGGGAACGGATAAAGCTTTTGATCTCCGCATTCATAAACTCAGACCGTACAACGGACAGATTGCAACCGCAAAAAATTTGTTGAATCTGCTGAAAGGAAGCGAAATCAGAAGTTCGCACATCGAGGATGATCCGCGCGTTCAGGATTCTTATTCAATCCGCTGCATTCCGCAAATCCATGGCGCCTCCCGCGATACAGTCAATTATGTTTCTTCTCTCGTTGAAGTTGAGATAAATTCGGTCAATGATAATCCGCTGATATTTCCTGAACAGAAAGATCATCTTGAAGGGGGAAACTTCCACGGACAGCCGATGGCGCTTGCTATGGATTTTATGGGAATCGCCCTATCCGAACTGGCGAATGTTGCCGAAAGAAGAATTGAACGGATGGTCAACGGTTCATTGAGCCAGCTTCCAAGATTCCTTACGAAACACGGCGGATTGAATTCCGGATTAATGATAGCGCAGTACACCGCTGCTTCACTTGTTTCCGAAAATAAAGTTCTTGCTCATCCCGCAAGCGTCGATTCTATCCCCACATCGGCAAATCAGGAAGACCATAATTCAATGGGTTCAATAGCGGCCCGGAAATGCTACCAGATATTAAAAAATGTTCAGACAGTCACGGCAATAGAGTTGTTGACCGGGGCGCAGGGAGTGGAATTTCTTAAACCGCTCAAATGCGGAACGGGAACATCCGTAGCGTATAAAACGATAAGAAAAACAGTTCCACCGCTGGAATACGACAGGATACTCTATAAAGATATTCAGAAAGTATTGAAGATGGTTGTTAATAATGAAATTTTAGACAATGTCGAAAGAAGAGTAAAATTAATTTAGCGCTATATATTATTACATTTTTATATTCCATTACCCGGATCCCCCCTCATACACCCGGTGTGCAGATTTGACCCTCTGAAATAAGGCTCGCCGGAATTCATTACTTCACTTCTTGTTTTGCTCTCTCTTTCTTTTCAGCATACACACTCTGCTTTCCCACCCTGTCCTTGCGGTCTATCCACCTGTCTAATTTCATTATAAGTAAACCGAACAGGGCCAATCCTATCAGAATTAGAATAGTAACCAAAACAAAAACTATTGTGTACAGATCCATTTCGTTCAGTCATCTCCGGGTTTGATTGATTATCGGCACTATTTTGCATCCGAACATACAAAATTTTCTTAATCGTTTTTTGCAAAACTCTTATTAAGTTTGATTAGTTAATTTCTTACTCCCGGAGGAAGAATTATGTCAGTTATTCTTGATGGTTCAAATCTTACCGTTGAAAAAGTTGTTGATATTGCCCGTCATAATGTAAAAGTAGAATTGCATCCCGAAGCCCTTCAAAGAATTAAAGCATGCCGTTCAATGCTGGAGGAAAAAATCGCCGCCCATGAGATAATGTATGGTGTTAATACCGGCATTGGGGAATTCTCGGAGGTTGTGCTCAATGACGAACAGGTTAAAGAGTTTCAGAAATATCTGATCTATAATCACGCTGCGGGAATTGGCGATCCGGCTCCCGTTGAATATGTGCGGGGCGCGATAGCCGGCCGCATTAATGTTCACGCTCATGGAATGTCGGGCATACGTCCGGAGATCACATTGACTCTCATCGAAATGCTTAATAAGGGGGTAACTCCCGTTGTCTGTCAGAAAGGATCTGTGGGAGCCTGCGGAGATCTTGCGCCAATGAGTCAGATCGCGCTTCTGCTGATGGGCGAGGGGGAGGCTTTTTATAACGGAGAAAGGTTGACCGGAAGAGCGGCATTTGAAAAAGCAGGAATAAAAATCCCAGGTCTTGAGGCGCGCGACGGTCTCGGTACAATTAACGGATCGAACTTGTTGACCGCGATGAGCGCAATACAGATATTCGATATTAACCGGTGGCTGAAACAGGCCGAGATCGCATGCGCAATGACGCTCGAAGCTTTGTTCGCAAATTTAAAACCGTACGATACAAGACTTCATGAAGTAAGAGGATTCAAAGGCGCAGTCAGAAGCGCTAAGTCAATATTGAAATGCATCAAGGGGAGCGATCTTCAGACCGGAAAACTTAAATCCAAAGTTCAGGATGCTTATTCGATGAGGTCCTCGCCTCAGGTGATTGGTGCGGCGCACGATGCCGTAGCTTATGCCAGAAGCCAGGTCGAAATTGAATTGAACGGAGTTGGCGATAATCCAATCTTCATGCCCGAGCATAAACTTACATTGACTGGAGCTAATTTCCAGGGCACTCCGGTTTCATTGCCGATGGATATGATAAGCGCCGCTGTTACAATGGTAAGCGTCCTGTCGGAAAGAAGATTAAACAGGTTGTTAAATCCCGCGTTAAGTATTGGCCTTCCCGATTTTCTTACGAAAGGCGCCGGAATGTTTTCTGGCCTTATGCTGAGCCAGTATACGGCGGATACACTTATCGTTGAGCAGCGAATTCTTTCGGCGCCGGCGTCTGTTCAATCTATTCCAGCCGCCGCAGATCAGGAGGATTTTGTTTCGATGGGTATGAATACCGCGATTAAAAACGGGCAGATACTCGATAACGCCTACGGCATTTTAGGTATAGAATTTATTGCGGCAGCGCAGGCTCTCGATTTCAGGGATTTTAAAAATGGAGACGGCGTCGCAAAGGCAAAACAGGTCGTTAGAAAACATGTTGCTCATCTGGATGTGGACCGCCCGCTCTACACAGATCATACAAAAATGAAGAGTGTAGTAAAAAACTGCGAGATTCTTAGCGAAGTTGAAAATGAGGTCGGCAGCCTGGAATAAATTCGTAAACGGAATTTGATGCATCAATCGTTTAAAATGTGGATGCTTAATCAATAAACAAAGGAAGTAGAACAGCCATGAAAAAAACATCTTTCGTAATTGCAATTATTGGTATACTGCTGGTTACCGCATCAATATCAAATGCTCAGTTAAAAGTGCAGACGGGAGTCTGGAACGCGGATAAAAATATTTCAAATTATATGCTGGCATCCGGCGGCGACATGGTAAGAACTCTTTCATTGAATATAACATTTCCAAAACCGTTCAATTCAAAACCGGAAGTATCATTCAGCATTACAAGATATGACGGCGATGCAAATATTAATACACGTTACGACTTGAAAGTTGTTTCGGTTCATAAAGCGGGATTTATGCTTGAAGTCAAAACCTGGGGCGGATCAAAGATCAATCTGATTGGCGGCACCTGGATGGCGCTTGGCGAATAAGAGTGTCGAAAAATATATTGATTAAATCTGTAAGAAATGTTCATCCCGGCATTATAGAAAGTGAACATTTCATCTGTGCAAACAATAATAAAGCGGGATCGTAATTTGAAACTATTAATAACGCATAAAAAAAATATTTTTTTTCTTTCATTTCTGGTTTACGGAATGGTATTTCTTTCCGGCTGCGGATCCGCAAACCAGGTGATTAGCAATTGGCAGAGTGATGAAATTAAAATTGACGGATCGCTTTCCGACTGGAACAGAAATATTCAGAAAGTTAAAGAAGAGGGAATCTCGGTGGGATTCCGGAACGATGATAAGTTCCTGTTTATTTGCCTCGCCTCGGAACACCGGGGCAGGATTCTGACGCTTCTAAAAGACGGACTTACTGTTTGGTTTGAACCGGAGAGCGGAGAAAATAATATTTTTGGAATCCAATACCCGATGTCTTCCCCGCAAATTAAATTCCGCGATATATCGGAAATGGTTCAGGGCGGAATGCGCGGAGAGGATCCGGAAAAGATGATCAAGGGTTTAATAGATCAGCAGAATGAATTGCAGATAATAAACAGAGACAGATTTCCCGTCACAGCGCTTCCAATCCTTAACGACGAAGGAATCGAAGTCCGTCTTGAATACCGCTCCAATCAGCTTATATACGAGATGAAAGTCCCGCTGATGGCAAAAAAGGGATTTTCGTATGCGGTAGATACAGCTCCGGGCGGAAAAATTAAAATTAGATTTGAATCGGAAGAGCTGATTGAAGACAGTAAAGGGGGGATAAAATCGATCGGCTTAGCGGGGGGTGGATATGATAACAGAACGTCGCATATGGGGAAGAGAAGAGGAACTGCCGGCGGAATAATGGCTGAAACTTTGCATCATGAAGTTGAATTAAAGCTGGATTCTGCCCCGGTGATCAGATAGTTGATTGAAAAGGACGGATATTTTAAATGGCTTGAGCGATCAAGCCATTTTTTTAATTCAATTCAAAATAACTGGAAATTTTTGCTCGCCGACTGTCAGCATTATCCTTTATATAAAAAGTAAGCTTATAAATTCCCATTGGTGAATCGGCATTAAGTTTTGTCTGGAATTCAATCGGGATGTCGGTCATTCTTTCTCCCGCGCTTTTCTTTATAGGCGAGGCCGAAATCTTCTCAATAAGCTTTCCGTCAGGTGTCGCCAGATCGGCATAATAGTAAAGATCAGTTCTGAATTTACCGCCGGACTCTTTCTGGTCAAATCCCTTTACGCGCACACTCGCATTTAATTCCCATCCTGTATCCATCGAATATGCAAATGTTTCCGGAC
>JBAYWA010000021.1:0-11444 GCA_041674325.1 Melioribacteraceae bacterium
AAAATATTCAATGAGCCAGTAGAGATTTCCGATGAGAATACAAATTCCGGCTTGGCCGATCTTGAGGGAGACATAGAATTTAAAAATGTTTCGTTCAGATATGGCGATAATTTGCCCTGGGTTCTGAAGAATATAAATATCAAAATTAAGAAAGGTGAGACGGTTGCTTTTGTCGGAAGTACAGGAGTCGGAAAAACCAGTCTTATTAATCTGCTCCCCCGGTTATATGATGTTACGGAAGGATCTGTCAAAATTGACGGTCATGATGTAAGAGAAATTCCTCTTGACGTATTAAGAAAGAAGATAGGCCTTGTTCCCCAGGAAAATTTCCTCTTCTCGGATACTCTTGCCAATAATATTCTTTACGGCTTGAATGACGGCGCCGAGGAGATTGTAAATAAAGTTTCCGGTATCGCGCAGCTATCGAAGGATGTGGCAACTTTTCCGGCGGGCTATGATACGATTCTCGGGGAAAGAGGACTTACATTATCCGGAGGTCAGAAACAGCGTTCAACTCTTGCCAGGGCTCTGGCTATCGATCCTAAAATACTCATTCTTGATGACTCATTCTCGGCGGTAGATACAAATACGGAAGAGGGTATTCTGAAAAACCTTAAAAATTTTATGAAAGAAAGAACTAGCATCATAATAAGCCACCGGGTTTCTACCGTGAAAGATTCCGATAAAATATTTGTGCTGGATCAGGGCGGTGTTGTAGAAGAGGGAACTCACGAGGAATTAGTGGAGAAAAACGGAATTTACGCCGGCCTGCATATGAGGCAGCTGTTGGAAAAAGAACTATTGGAAATGAATTAGAAAGAAAAAGAATGTCCGACCAGATTAAAGACGATGAGATACTTGGCAAGGCGTACGATTCCAAATTGATGCGCAGGCTTCTCAAGTATGTTAAACCGTATAAAAAATATGTTATTGCCGCTATAATTTTAAATATAATTGTTGCCGGACTGGGTCCGCTGCGCCCGGTGCTGACAAAGATCGCCTTCGATGATAAGATAGGGAATAAAGATTTTAACGGCCTGCTGGTGATATGTTTACTGCTGCTCGGATCACTGATACTTCAGGCAATCATCCAATACTTTCTTACTTATTACACCGAATTTATCGGACAAAAAATTGTTTACGATCTGCGGATGCAGATATTTTCCCACGTTCAGAAGCTCGCCTTAAGATACTTTGATAAAACACCGGTCGGGAGAACCGTAACCCGTGTGACGAATGATGTCGATTCGCTCAATGAGATGTTTTCTTCCGGAATTGTGAATGTATTCAGCGATGTATTTGTGATAATCTGGATTTTCATCTTCATGTTCTCAATGTCGTGGGATCTTTCATTGGTCACTCTCGCCGTACTGCCGGTACTTATTTACGCGACTGCCGTATTCAGAAAGAAAGTCAGGGAGACCTACCGTGATATCCGTCTTTATCTTGCCCGTTTGAACTCATATATGCAGGAACGTGTCACGGGAATGAACGTAGTACAGATCTTCTCTAAAGAAAAAGAGGAGTTTAAAAGATTCACATCAATAAACAACGACAACAGACTGGTCAATATAAAATCTGTTTTCTACTACGCTGTTTTTTTTCCTGTAGTTGAAATTCTTAGCGCTATCTCGATAGGATTAATTATCTGGTACGGGGGCGGTTCGGTAATTCAGAACAATTTAACGGTCGGAGTTCTTTTTGCTTTTGTCCAGTTTACGGAAATGTTCTGGCGGCCTATCAAAGATCTCTCAGACAAATATAATATCCTGCAGGGAGCCATGGCTTCATCGGAACGGATATTTAAACTTCTCGATGACGATACAATTATCCGTGATGCCGGAAATCCGGTTCTGCTTTCCAGAATAAGGGGCGAGATTGAGTTTAAGGATGTCTGGTTTGCCTACAATGCTGGTGATTACGTATTAAAAAACCTCTCATTCAAAATTAATCCCGGAGAAAGGATTGCGATTGTAGGAGCCACCGGCGCGGGTAAAACAAGTATCATAAACATATTTACCAGATTTTATGATATTGATAAGGGAAGTATCACACTTGACGGCATTGATATCCGCAATCTGAGCACAGGCGATCTGAGGAAACATATAGCAATGGTATTGCAGGATGTCTTTTTGTTCAGCGGAACTATCCGCACAAATATAAATCTCGGCAATTCCGGCATTTCAGATGAACAGATTATCGAAGCGGCAAAAACTGTGGGAGCCCATAAATTTATTAGCCAGCTTCCTGACGGATACGATGAGGAGGTAAAAGAAAAAGGGGCCACCTTGAGCGTTGGACAGAAGCAGCTGATTTCATTTGCTCGCGCGCTTGCCTATAATCCTCAGATTCTTATATTAGATGAAGCCACTTCCTGCGTTGATACTGAAACTGAACAGCTGATTCAGAACGCGATTGAAAAACTATTGATAGGCAGAACGTCCATAGTGATTGCGCACCGCCTTTCAACTATTCAGAATGCCGATAAAATTCTTGTTATGCATAAGGGAGAATTGAAGGAATCCGGATCGCATCAGGAGCTGCTGGCAAAAAGAGGAATCTACTACCGGTTATATCAGCTTCAGTACAAAGATCAGGAATTGATCAAACAAGCCTAATGGAGAGTTAAATGGCCACCAAACGTTTTATGACATTACCCCGCCATATTATGGAAGGGGAAAAAGAACATCCGGAAGCTACAGGCGAATTATCCACTATTCTGCTCCAGCTTGGTCTCGCAGCCAAATTAATTTCGCTCGAAGTAAATAAGGCCGGACTGGCGGAAATTCTCGGATTCACAGGTGACGAAAATGTGCACGGTGAAAAGGTAAAAAAACTGGATATTTATGCCCACGAAATGCTGATTAAAGCGATGGATCACGGCGGACATTTCTGCGTTATGGCGTCGGAGGAGGAGGAGGACATAATTCATCTTCCGCCCCATCAAAAAATTGGCAAGTACGTACTTCTTTTTGATCCGCTCGACGGTTCATCCAACATCGATGCAAATATCAGCATCGGAACAATCTTCTCCATCTATCAGAGAATCAGTAAAGGAGGCGGCCCGGGAACAATAGATGATTGTCTGCAGCCCGGGTATAAACAGGTTGTTGCCGGTTATATCGTATATGGTTCGAGCACTATGCTGGTTTATACTGCAGGACACGGGCATGGAGTTCATGGTTTTACTCTCGATCCGGCCTTCGGTGAATTTCTTCTTTCTCACGATAATATTAAAATTCCAAATCATGGAAGAATCTACAGTCTTAATGAAGGGAACTATTTTTCCTGGCCTCAGGGATTGAAAAATTATATTAAATATCTTCAGGCGAATCTTTTCGAGGGAAAACCGTATCAGGCCCGCTATGTAGGTTCAATGGTGGCGGATATTCACAGAACTCTCTTATACGGCGGTATATTTATCTATCCCGGTGACAGAAGGAACCCTAAGGGAAAACTTCGCCTTATGTATGAGTGTAATCCGATGGCATTCATTATGGAGGAAGCCGGAGGAAGAGCAACCGACGGCAAAAAAAGAATTCTGGAACTTCAGCCGGAAAATCTTCACGAACGCACTCCAATCTACATAGGGAGCCAAGAAGATGTGCTGCTGGTGGAAAAATATCTGAGAGAAGGGGAAGACAGGTATTAATTTTTAATTGCCAATTATCCAACCGGCCGGCTTAAAAATAAACTCCGCCGGTTAGAAATTTACATCAACAAATTACCCGCCATCCGCGGGATTCCGGTTATATGGTAATCTTTTTGAGTTCTTCTGATAACTTCTGTGCCAGTTCCGTTTTGGAGACCCCCTCGATACCGATTTTAGTGGAGTTCACCAGAATTTCCGGAGCATCCCCTTCGCCCTTCATATATTTATATAAGCAGTAACCGAGGCGGTTTCTATCGTTCATTACCGGAATATTTTCCTTAAACAACTCTGTGATATTATAACACTGTTTCTCTAGCGAATTTTCGGGGTATTTCTTTACCGATGGAGGAGGTAACGTTGTCATCATCTGTCCTTTTAATTTGACTGCCGAAAAATAACTAAGTACTCATTTACATCCAACAGGATTGGTTGGAATGGAAAATTTTATTGGTTAGATTTGTATTGAAAATTACATATCAATGTGCTCAAAAAACAGATAAATAAGATACTGATCATCCGCTTAAGCTCGCTAGGGGATATACTCCTTACAACCCCCGTAATTCGCGCTCTAAAAGAGAAATATCCGTCTGCCGCCATCGATTTTATTGTTAAAAAACAGTACGGTGACGCGCTTCTGCACAATCCAAATATTTCGAATCTGATTTTATATGATAAGGAAAAAGTTAAAGAACTGGCACGGGCATTCAGTTCAACGGATTATGATCTTATAATCGATCTTCAGAATAATTTCAGGAGCCGCAGACTGGCGCGCCATCTGAAAGGTCCAAAACGCCGTTTTATAAAACCGGCATTAAGAAAAATTCTGCTGGTCCGGTTCAAGATAAATTTTCTAAAGGACTTCAAAACAATTTCGGAAAGATATGCCGAAGCAGCTGGAGTCTCTATAGATGAAAAGGGACTGGAACTGTTCCTGCCCCGCGGGATTGAGACAAATTTGATGAAAGGGGAAAATTATATTGGATTCTGCCCCGGCTCAAAACATTTTACAAAGCGGTGGCCCCCTGAATATTTTATCAGCCTTGGCAATGAATTAACGGGTAGCGGATATAAAATTATCCTTTTCGGGGGTAAAGATGACGCGGATCTCTGTTCTCTAATCGGGAAGGAGATTGACGGTTCAATTAATTTACAGAATGATGACACGCTTCTTCAGACCGCGGCCAGCATGAAAGAGTGCAAATTCATAATCACAAACGATTCCGGACTTATGCATACGGCGAGTGCTATCGGGATTCCGATAGTCGCAATCTTCGGTTCTACTGTTCGCGAATTCGGATTCGTTCCGTCCGGAACTCATAATTTAATCTTAGAAAATAATTCGCTATCTTGCCGTCCGTGCAGCCACATTGGTCGCGGCAGCTGTCCCAAAAAGCATTTCAAATGTATGAATGAAATTACACCCGGCTCTGTCTTCAAACAGGTCCAAATTTTTCAAAGAGGTATATGAAACAAATCTGGTATCTTCTCTATAATGCATTTGTAATTCAGCTTATCAGAGCCGCGCTTTTTATCGGACAATTTTTCAATCAGAAAATACGTACCGGAATTATCGGAAGAAAAAAGCTATTCGAAAATCTGATAATTGATCTGGCCGGAATAGACCGGACCAAAAAAATGATCTGGTTCCACTCATCTTCGATGGGGGAATTTGAGCAGGCAAAGCCGATCATCGAAAAAATCCGCTCGGAGAAAAATGTTAACATCGTTATCACTTTCTTCTCGCCATCCGGCTATACAAATTCTCTGAGATATCCGTATGCGGATGTTATAGCGTACTTTCCATACGATACGCCCGGTACAACCGACCGGTTCCTAAATCTAGTCCGTCCCAATATTGCCGTATTTATGCGTTACGATATCTGGCCTAACATGATCTGGCAGCTCGCGAAAAAGAAGATTCCAAGTTTTATAGTCGATGCCACAATGCGCTCCAATACTCCCAGAAAGTGGATTGTATCAAAGAGCTTTCATAAATCACTCTATTCAAATGTGACAAGAATACTTGCCGTATCTGCGGAAGATGAGAAGAATTTCAGCAATTTCAATATCAACAGAGAAATCATAAAGGCTGTAGGTGATACAAGATTTGACCGGGTTCACCAGAAAAGTCTAAATGCCAAAGAAAAAAAACTTTTCAAAGACGGGTTTTTTGACGGGAGAAAAGTTTTTGTGCTCGGAAGTTCATGGGAAAGCGATCATGATGTAATGATTCCCGCATTGATGAAACTGTTGAAGTATGACCCGGGCTTAATTGTAATTATTGTTCCGCATGAACCGACAATCCTCCATCTGGAGGAGATTGAGAACTCCATCGGAAAAAATTTCAAATCTATACGGTTTTCATATCTTAATAATTACAAAGATGAGCGGATAATTGTTATCGATTCAATAGGCGTGCTTTTGACTCTGTACACATACGCGCACGCTGCTTACGTAGGGGGCAGTTTCAAGCAGGGGATACACAATGTTCTGGAACCGGCAGTTTACGGAATCCCGGTGCTGTTCGGACCGAAGCACGAGAACAGTCAGGAGGCAATCCGGCTTCTTCAGATAGGCGGAGGCATCTGTGTAAGAAATAAAAAGGAAGCATATAAAGCTCTCCGCAAAATATTTTCGGATGAAAAATTAAGAACAAAACTCGGAAAAATTTCTTTCGATTATGTGAGAGAAAATACGGGAGCCACATCGCGGATCCTGGAAGAGATCAATAAATTCATATAGTTGCGATATTATTAAAAAACAGAGTTAATGTGAGTGATTGTTAATTGCTTTCACTGTTTCATATTTAATTTATCTCACCTATTTCATAAATTGAAATCGCAATTAGGACATCATAAATTTAATGGCTTCATCATCAGATAAAACTTTCGATGCTTCCCGCACAGAAATATCCTTTCGGGATATACTTGAATTTTCGCCCGTCGGAGTGCTTATTTTCCAGCGCGACTGGAAAGTTAAATTTGTGAATAATAATTTTTTCCGGTTCAGCGGCGTTGTAATTGACGAACCGGCTAATGTTATGGGCAGAAGCATCTATGATAACAGATTATTTTACGATTCCGATATACGTGATGAGCTGAATCAGATCAAAAAAGGGGAGACGTTTGAGAAAGAGATTGTGAATACTCCTACGCTTCGCGGCGGCAAAGTATCCATACTGCTTAAAGGCGCCCCGATAATGTTTAATAACGAATACGCGGGGGGCGTGCTGATTCTTGAAGACTTACGGATTGACGCCGCTAAAACGCAGGGACTTCTGGTTCAATCGGACGATTTCCAGAAATTTCTCTCCGCATTCAACGATTGTTTTATTGTGGTAGACCGCGAAGGAAATGTTATTGCAGAGCCGCTTACCAGCGCAGAAACTTATGATTTTCTTTTCGAGCCGGATTCGAACAGACCATTGATGTCTTCCCGGAAAATTTCCTCTCTCCTCTTTAAAAAATTTCTGGATAAATCATTCTCTCAAAATGAAGTGATTACGACTCTCATTCCTTTCATTAGAAATCAGAGAGAGATACCCGCAAGAGTAACATTAATTCCCCTTAGCGATTCCGGGGAAGAAGTCAACTGTGTGATTATTCTGGTAAAAGACCTAAGCAAAGAGACGGAAATAAGTGGATTATCGGAAGAGGAGATAAATGAACTCACTAAATATCAGCAGATAATTGCGACCGTCATTGACGGACTTATAGGTGTAAATAAGAACGGAAAAATCACATTCTGGAACGAATCCGCGTCGAATAATTTCGGTCTCACAAGAAGCGAGGTTTTCGGAAAATATCTGGGAAAAATTTTTCCCGCGATGAATGAAAAATACTTTGAGGAGCTTAAAGAAACTGTCCGTGAAAATAAAGAATGGCGCGGGCGGCTTCACATAGGAGAGGATGAGGGGATAATAGAATATTTTGACGCCAAAATGGGAATGACCGGCGACGGGGAAGAGGAGACGTATTTCATCCTCTGCACACCCATAACCGAGAGAGTTAAAAAAGAGAACGAATTAAAAAAATCCGAAGAGCGGTTCCGGAATATCGTTACGAATTCACACGAGTTTATCTGCACGCTGAACACCAGGGGAAAGATAACATATGCCAATCCTTATTTTCTCGAAGTCTTCGAGTATACCGAAGATGAAATTGTAAAACTCGAATTTACAGATCTGATAGACTCGTATTATCAGAACAGCGAAGAGTTCGATTTCAAGAAAATTGTTGATGACCGTTTAAAGACATTTGAACTTCCCCTCACAACAAAATACGGTCAGAAAATACATGTCCTTTCAAGTTTTTCGCCGGCGGAAGATGCCGGGGGAAATATCCAGTATTATAATGTAATCCTTACCGATATCACATTAAAAAAGGAATCGGAAAAGGATCTGATGCTCATCCGCTCGGTCTTCGAGGCATCACAGAACGGAATCGCGCTATTAAATAAGAAACGGATCATACTGGTCAACGATTCATTTGTGCAGATGTTCAATTATAAGAGCGCGAGCGAGATACTCGGTCATAACCCGATCGATTTAATTGATGAAAAAGACAGGGACCGGGTTGTTAATTTAATGGATGCGGCCGATGAGGGAAAGGACGCGCCCTCAAGGTTTTATTTTACCGGAAAAAGAAAAAATCTTGCCCGCTTCGAAGTCGAAAATTCCGTCTCCTACTATGAAATTGAAAATGAAAAATTTGCCGTGTGGATTGTACGCGATGTGACCGAAGAGAAGAAAGCGCAGAATGCCCTTACGGTTTCCGAAGAAAGGTACAGGAGCATTACCGAGAATATAAATGAAAGCATCTGGACTGCTGAAAGGCAGAATGGAAAGCTGAGAGCGGTTTTTTACACTCCGGGTATAAAAAAGATTACGAGTCACGATGCGGAATCGTTTATAGAAGATCCGGAATTGTGGAAAAAGATTATCCATCCGGACGACGCAGAAGATGTTGAAGATAAGATGCATAAATTCTATGCCGACTCAGCGCGCAATTCGGAAATATTCGAGTATAGAATCATTGACGAACTCGGTAATGTGATATGGATTGAGAATCGTATAACTCTTGTGCGGGATAATAATGGGGAAATTGAAAAGATATTCGGCGTCGTAAGCGATATTACTCTCTCCAAACGCGCCGAATCGGAACTGATAAAATCCTCTCAGAACTTAAAAGAGCTCAACGAGACAAAGGACCGCTTCATCTCCATAATTTCTCACGATCTCCGGACGCCGTTCAGTTCGATACTCGGTTTTACGGATCTGCTTCTGAACGATAAGGAACTTGATGCCGAATCGAGAACTCAGTACATCCAGTATATTCAGGAATCGTCAAAAAGTATGCTCAGTCTGGTTAATTCGCTGCTGGATTGGACACGTCTTCAGACCGGAAGTATAAAATTTGAACCGGAAAGAATTAATGTAAGAGAGATTGTAAATAAATCAGTTCAGATCCTCTCCGGCTCGGCAATGCAGAAACGGATTAATCTGACTTCCGAATTGGGCCGGGATTTTTACGTACACGCGGATTCCGGTCTGATACTCCAGGTTTTCAATAATCTGATCTCCAACGCAATTAAATTCACAAAGTCCGAGGGAAGCATTAAGATAGGCGCCAATGTTAACATTGAGAAAAAGCAGGTCGAATTTTCTGTAAAAGATAGCGGCGTCGGTATCAGCAGAGATGATATACAAAAATTGTTCAGGGTCGATACCAAATTCACAACCAGTGGAACTTCGGGTGAAAAAGGGAGCGGCCTGGGACTCTCGCTTGTGCGGGATATAATACTTAAACACGGCGGCGATATATGGGTAGAAAGTGAAACAGGAAAGGGGAGCGAATTTATTTTTTCTATACCGGTTGCCTCTTCAAACATTTTATTTGTGGATGACGCCACCGCAGACAGGCTTCTTTATTCAAAGCTGATAAACAGCCTGATTCCGAACTATAAAATTCTAACCGCGGAAAACGGAAAAGAGGCGCTTGATATAGTGAAACAATCTTCTCCCGCTCTCGTTATCACAGATCACCGGATGCCAGTAATGAGCGGGTACGATCTTGTAAAACAGCTTAATATGACTGAACTGAGATATAAACCCCCGGTGATTGTATTGAGCAGCGATATAAATAAATCGATTGAAGCCGAGTATAAAGATCTTGGCGTTGAGTATGTTTTCCAGAAACCTGTAAGTCTCGCCACATTTAAAAACGCAATTGAACGCTCACTCAGAAAGGCAATTTTTTCTTAGACCGGAAAGATTCTCTTCTGAACATTCAATATGAATCAATAAATTATAAAATAATTCATTCCCGATTTACTTCTCCGATTGTACAAAAAAACAACTTGACATAAATTGAAATAATCGCTACTATTTAACAGGATAAAAAATAAAAGGGGGGTACAAATGAATTCCCTTCCTTTCCTGCCTAAAAAATATCTCTATTATTCTCTGCTGGTTTTTCTCTCGTTAATTTCTTCTTGCGGAATTGTATCTCCCCAGGTAAGAATTAAAGAGAAGGTCGGAATTAATCCGGCATCAAAAATATCAAACGATTTCAGAACAGCCGCCGTATACTCTCCGTTGGAATTCAGATTCGGAGGCCCGCGTCCGTTCACGTTTATAATTGAAGGTCCGGGGGGCTCAATAAACGGCTCAAATGATGGATGGGGAAGTCCCGCATCGGTGATCAATGTTCCGGCGGTTAACGGTAATTATAATGTTGCGGTTACAAGCAATTGTGAATGCCAGACAAATGTAGGCTACAGTGTAACCTGGCTGGATCCGCAGGGGAATACTCAATGGATAGCCGGGTATCAGATGTGGTTCTGGTTTGGCGGGACAAAGGTAGACACGTTTTCATTTAACAGGATTCCCGCACAACCGCCACCTTTCGATTTTTCCATAAAGCTCAGCTATTCCAAGATATGCGGATCGCAGGATTCCGGAATTAAGTTTGAGTGCAATAGGGAAATCTCTTCTCTTAGCGATAAGACGGTGCAATTGAGCCTGGAGGAAGGGGAATTGGATCTGCTGTTTTACGATTACTACGAAAATATCCCCTTAGGTAAAACGATGACAACCACTCTCGACAAATCGGGGCATTTTTCCGTCAGATTAAATTCGCCCAACGCGGGAGAATCGCAGGAAGTAAAAGTAAATGCTTTCTCGAACGGTTTACTAAGGAGCGATACATTAACAGTGGAGCCATCAACTTATATTTACAGCATCTATCCTGATTACTACGCATTGAATCTGCTTCATGGACAAACTATTCCCGATCCCTTCTATACATACGCCGAGGACCGCTGCACAGCCAGGCAGCTTCCGGATTCCACAAGATACAATTTGAATATTGTCAAAGGAATTCAATGGGGCCACCTGATAGATCCGGCGACAGGCAATCCCGTAAATTCAATTTCATTCTTAAGCCATCAGTCATTCGGCGAAGCATCCTTTGAATATATTGCCGATGGATTGAACCCCGCTGAAACAGATACTGCGGTTGTACGAATATCCGCGACCGATCCGAGGATATTGCCGGTCGATATCGAAATTCATATACGGAAGGATACTTCCAGTCACGTAACGGCTTACTTTGAGAAAGAAAATTTATCCCCGGGTGAGACGGTTAACATTATAATAAAAAATGTGGATAGTGACGGCAATGTAAGAGATTATCCTCCCGAAACCCTCTTTGAAGCCGCGGTAATAAAGGGATGTAATACGGGTCTGATAAACGGTGCCGGAACTCATCTTACTGGAATAATGCAGCCGGTA
>JBAYWA010000022.1:0-11342 GCA_041674325.1 Melioribacteraceae bacterium
CAATTTTGCCGCACCCGTTTTTAAGAGCTATGGAGTTAAGGTTTTTGTAGCGCAGTATGCGTGCCGCTTCTTCGATTGAGAATTTATTTTTTTTTGCGAAGGCAGTCACATTAAGTTTTTTTGAGATGAAACTTACTCCGATTTTTCCGCAGAACTCTTTTGCAAACCGTTCGTCTGCATCAGACTCATTTCCCCTCAGGCCGTGGTTAAAATGAACAGCCGTAATATCGATCTTATATTTTCTTCCGAATTTATGTAAAAAATTCAGTGCAAATATAGAGTCGGGACCGCCGCTGAAAGCCACCAGGATTTTATCGCCGTTTGAGATCAGATCATTCTGCTCAATAAATTTAATGACTTTTTGTTCTACACTTTTCATTAAGATCGATTCTTAATTCTGTCAAATATTCCGGGAGTAGAGATAAAAAGAAAGTCTCGCGAGAGACTTTCCATAATTTACCGCAAATAAATTTCAAATAAAGGATTATTCGATTTTAACCACTTCAAATTTTACCAATCCGGCGGGCACTTTGGCCTGTACAACCTGTTTTACTTTTGTCCCCATAAGAGACTGCCCCACCGGGGAAGTGATTGAAATTTTGCCCTGATCTATATCAGCTTCTTCAGGAGAAACGAGTGTATACTTATAAGTTTTGGAATTATTCAGATTCTTAACCGTAAGCGTTGAAAGAATATGTGCCTGATCTTTAGGCATATTGGTAATATCTATCACCGAAGCCCTCGACAGAAGATCTTCCATTTTGCTGATTCTCAATTCAAGAAGTCCCTGTTCCTCCTTCGCAGCGTCGTATTCAGCGTTTTCAGAAAGATCACCGTGTGAACGCGCTTCCGCAATTCTCTCGGCCATAGACTTACGTCCTTTGGTCTTCATATCCGTAAGTTCTTTTTCAAGCTCCCTGATTCTTTCTTTGCTCAGATAAACAAAATTTGTCACTGGAAAAACTCCTAGTTTGTGCTTAGATAAAAAAAATTGCCACTGCTTTTACGCAGTGGCACCCAAAAATTAAAAAAAAACGGATTGGAATTCAACCTGACGCGGTTAAATATCTGCCGCTCGCCTCATCTATTCTGCATACGGTCCTGAACTGACAATAGCGGCATATTTTGTTTTCTCTATCTTCCAGCGGGGAAAGATGATATTTCCCTTCCGATATAAAATTTATATAATTCTTAACATGCTCTAATGATTTCTGCACGAGCTGACCGACAGATTGAATCTCATCATCTTTTCCACCTTTAGATTTTACTGTTTTTTTTCCGAATTCTTCTGATGAGTATTTCAGAGAGTAGATGAACATCTCATTCGGGGAATACTCTTTTTTGTTTTTCCTCGAGAGTAATTCTCCGGCCGCATATGTGTAAACCGGCAATTGGAGAGATATTCCGTTTTTCAGGTCATTAAAGGAGGGTCTTGCGCCGCTCAGTTTGTAATCGACAATATTAAACGAACCTGTTTTTTCATTGATCTCAATTCTGTCGATCTTACCGCGAAGTTTTATTCCGTCTATACTTATCGGCTCGGAATCGCTCAAAAGTTTATCCGATTCCTCTTTTCGTAATCTTCCGAAACTTACCTCAAAATATTTTGGGAGGAAATCCATCTTGCCCTCCCGCTCCGATTCGAGAAAGCGGTTAAGCACAGATTCTCTTCTGTCCCCCGAAAGTCCGAGTATTTTCTCCCTCTCATAAAATGTCAAAGGCGATTTGAAAGAAGCTGACTTCAGCTGCCGTTCCGCAATAGTATAAATCAGTTCTTCTGCGCGCCTAAAAATATCATCGGAGCAACCCGTCAGCGTTAATCCGTCTTCCCGCATCTTCGAATAAAATTCAAAGAAGATTGTGTGAAGTATCCGCCCCATCTCAATTGCTTCAACATCTTCTGTCGGCTCTTCAATAGTCTGAACACCAAGCACCCTCTCCAGAAAGAATTTGAATGGACATTTAGCATACGTTTCAAGCTGAGAAACTGAATATTGCCTGGTCGCAAATAATTTCAATTCCTCTGATATTCGTCCGGATACCGGATTTTCCGCTCCGGATTTCAGAAGTTCCCCGGTATATTCTGATTTTCCAAACGGATACTGGTTTCTTATCTCTTCCACTTCGAGTGATCTTGAAATCCCCGGCAAATTTACTTTCGCCGCATCGGCCATTTTATTCCGGATTTCGTTTAAACCGAATCGCCCTATGTGAATTTGTAATCCTTCTTTAGAAAAAATCGCGTCTGAATAACGCTCCTCTGATATTGCAGAGATCTCGAATAACTCTTCAAACTCCTTTAGAAAACTTGAAACAACCGATTCTCTGCCTCCGATGGTCGATGGAAAAGTCAGGTATAATTTTTCTTCCCAGGTACAAAGCGACTGATAAAAGCGGTAGCGTTCTTCCGACTGATGAGAGAGCGACCGTTTTTTAAACGAACCCGATACGAATATCTCGGGCTGGTATCTTGTCGGAAAGTCGCCGTCGCACATACCGCCAATAAAGAGATAATCGAATTTAAGTCCGCGGATCTCTTCGAGTGATGTTATCTGAACACCGTAATCGGATTTTTCTTTTACGTTGAATCTGGCCCAGTTGCATGCGGTTCTGATCTGGTCCATATAAAACCCGATCGGAAATTTTTTATCAGCGCCGTACTCTACTTTAAGCAGCTGAAAGATCTCATTGATCGTTTCCAGAAAATCGGTAAACGCCCTAATGTTTTTTTCTTCATCTGTTTTAATTTCGAGGAGTTTAATAGGGAGTTTCGACACGATAATGAAATTATTCAGCCTCGCCTGAAATTCATCTATTGACAGATCACCTTCAAACGGTTCCAGCATTTTTGAAATGGCTTTTATATCTCCGAGCGCTTTAATGCAGGCCGTTTTCTCCGAACGCATATCACTTTCATCATCGTCGGAAATTCCGGTATTAGAGATAATATCGCCGAGCACATTTATCCAGTTCTCCTTTCCGGCGACTATTTTCAAGCCGGATGAGATTCTGTACAGATTGGAAATGTCTATCCCCTCTGTCTCCACAAATTTGCTGCTGAGAGCTCTGAAGATATTCTTAAAGTAAAAATCATTCTCCTGTATCTCAAGGAAATTCACTATTGCGGTGATAGGGTTTGAATTATCCAGCAGAGTGCGGTCTGAAAGGTTAACCGGTATTCCGTTTTTATTAAACGTCTCTTTAATGATTGAAGAGTAGTTCTGAATCAGATTGAAGGCGACACAGATCTTATGCGGTTCCGCATTATTAACCAGAATCAGTTTTTTAATCTCTCTGGAGATCAATTCAACTTCACTTTCTCTGCTGTGTGCAGAGATCTTAAATATCCTCTCCCTTTCATCCAAACGACCCGGATACTTTTTGCTCTCAAAAAGCCGCTGGTGCAGCACATCTCTGAAATTGTCATTCGTATTCTTTCCCGCCTCGTCGATCTTATTGAAGCCTTTGGAGGTAAGACCATTGTAACATTTATCTATGTGAGAAAAGATCAGCTTATTGCCGGGGAAATAATCGAACCGGATATAAAGTTTTGAACTTCCGACTGAAGATAGTTTATCTACAATTTCCGCTTCCGGGTCGGAGAATTCACTGAAGCCGTCAAGTATTATCAATCCGACCTGGGGATAGAGCAATCTGAATGCCGACACAAATTTACTGAGCTGAACATGATTTAATTCTTCATATATATCGCCGGTTTCGAATGCGTTAAGAGCAAAACATTTAGACCTGAATTTTTCATAAATACCCGCTATATCGAGCGCTTTCAATTTTTCCGACGGGTCCAGTTTCTCGGCTTCTTCAGAAAGTTTTAAGGGAGAAATACCGTGCCGTTTATATTCGGAGATGACGTTTTTAATTCTGTCGAGAGTGCCGAACGGTATTTGTTCCTTGTACTGAGAAAAATAACGGAGTTGTATCTCCGCTGCGCTCTGCTTAATAAATACGGTTGCCGCCGCCTCACTTAGCTGTTTGAACGGCTTCACGGATTGCAGGATCCTGGAAGATATAGTAGTAATTGTTTCAAGATGAAGATCCGATGCTGCGCCGGCGGGACTATTCGAAATCAATTCCTTCTTTAGATGACGGACCTTCCGGTTAGTCGGAACTATAATGAGAAGTTCGTTCAGCCTATCTGCCTCTGTTTTTTCTTTGATCAGATGGTCAAAGTCGACTGCCCGGATATTTTCTTTCGTTAAAATCATCTTTTCATCATCAAATCTTTATATGATGAGCGTATTTGTCTCCTCAGATCAAGGTCTAATAGTCTGACCATTTCATCAAATCTTTTCTGAGCGTCATTTTTATTACCGACCAGCAGGGTTTCCAATTCAAGGAATCCGCCCAAATTTTTAACACTGTCGAGATGAACGCGGGTGTTCTTGTACAGATAGAATCTCCTCTTCTTTTCGACAACGACCGCTATGTCGAATATTTCGGAGATATACTTTTCGGGATTTTTCCCATCAAGCCTTAGCAGTTCGTAATTACTCCATCTTTTTCCCTTCTCGTCACGCAGATATTTAATTAGTGTATAAGTTTTATTTTCAACACGCAGCTTGAGAAGTCCATTTTTAACTTTATAGTAGATATCTTTTTGAATTAGCATTCCTTTATCTTCAGCGCCGATTTTTTTTAATTTACTTATTATTTCCGCGTGTGAATCCACCTGAATTTTTAATTCCAGATTAAGAGGCATAATAGAACCTTGATTTAATTTTTATTGTTATAATTAATGATGGTATATTCGACCCGTGAAATTATTTTACCGGTTGATTTTTATCAAAGAATCCATATCTTTAGTTAGAAGCATAGCAAAAGGATAGATAAGATGAAAGTATTTTTGATTTTTCTGCTATTAGCCGCATTCGGTTCAACCGGAGCTCAGAAAATCGGTGAAATGGCTCCTGAAAAAGAGCCCGAATTGTTCCCCGCGAACAGCTGGGGGGTAGATCTGATTTTCAGCGAAGGCGGATTCGGACTTGGCACCATATACAGAAGAAGTTTCAATCAGAATATCAGCGGCTTTGTAGATTTTTCAATCTCCGAAACCAAAG
Organism: Melioribacteraceae bacterium; assembly: GCA_041674325.1. GTDB lineage: Bacteria > Bacteroidota > Ignavibacteria > Ignavibacteriales > Melioribacteraceae > Fen-1258. Next base: position 5,076 of record JBAYWA010000022.1, read on the forward strand.
ATGATAGAGAGATAAATTATATCGATTACTGGGGCAACTCTTTTACGCCCAATAAGGTAAACCGGGCGTTATTGCTTCCTCTGAATTTCGGAATTCAATACAGGGTATTTTCCGAATCGCTTACCGAGAATCTGCGTCCATTTGTTACTTTCGGTGTCGGCCCCACAATTCTGCTGACCACTCCTTATGAGAAGGAATTCTTCGAATCGTTCGGCAGCGCTAAGGCTAATTACGCGGTTGGTGGATATATAGGATTCGGCGCCCTTATGGGTCTTAGTAAATCGAATCTGATAGGGTTGAATGTCCGTTACTACTATACACGCCTCCTGGGTGATGGTGTTGAAATAATGACGAATAGTTATAAAAAAGAGTTCGGTCAATTCTGCCTTATGCTGACAATAGGAATTATGTATTGAGTCCGGAGCCCGCGTCATTTAAAGGATTTGACAAGGAACTTTTTCGCTTTTTAGACGAACTGGGTAAAAACAATACGGTTGATTGGTTTCATAATAACAGGGATAGGTACTTAAAATATCTGGTCGATCCTTCCAAGGCGTTTGTCTCCGAACTGGCTCCGTTTTTTAACAGACTTAACCCGGCAATACGCACAGAGCCCAAATTCAATGAAACATTGATGCGGATGAATAAGGACATGCGCTTCGCGAAAGGGGCTCCTTACCGGGATTATTTCCTGATACACTTCGGAAGATTTAAGCTCGATAGTGAATTCTTTCTCTATTTTGAAGCAGGCAATGCTCAGATGGGACTGTTCATTAATCAGTCGAGAGGAGAGAACTTATATTTCCGCCAGAATTTTTCAAAATACCGGACTGAGATATTGAAAATTTTTGAAGATTATGATCTCAATAACAGATTCTCATTCGATTATTTCAAAAAGATGGAAACAGTAAGAGCCGTATCTAAATTCAACGCTCCAAAAAATATCGGATTATTTGAAAAACACGAGATGCTCCTCCTCCACAAAGCCAAAATGCCGTCACAGAAAGTTCTTGGCTCTGGGGCTATAATTATAGAGATGATAAAGATGGTCTCCGCATTATATCCTCTTTATTGCTTCGCTGTTTTCCCCCAGCCGCTAAAGGAAATCAAAAAAATTGAAGATAACTTCGGCCTCGTCAGTTAATTAACTTTTCCACTTGATAGTACAGCCAATTGTAAAAGTCTCAGGGATTGAGATTTTTTTTCCGTTAAAAAATTCCTCTATTGCCGCGCGCAGATAATTGTTCTTTACATTTTCCGGCTCTTTCCAGTTGTCATCAATTTTACCATGAAAAACCAGATTTCTCGCCCCGTCGAATAAAAACACTTCAGGGGTATGTGTTGCGCCATATGCCTCAGCTACTTCCTGAGTCGGATCGTGCAGGTAGATAAAATTGAAATTTCTTTGCCGGCTCCGCACTATCATATTTTCGAACGAGTCTTCCGGATAATTTTGATCTTCATTCGAACTTATTGCGACAATGCGTAATCTTTCCCTGTAATCATTCTGAATTTCCATGATCCTGTCTTCATACGCCTGGACATAAGGACAATGATTACAGCTAAAGATAATAATCAGCGCCTTCTCGGTAAATAAATCCAATGAATATTCTTTCCCGTCGGTCGCCAATAATTTAAAATTTGGAGCCGGCGAACCGATTTTTAATTTCTCCGTAGCCATTTTACCTCTCTTAATCCGCGATAAATTTGATAAAATCTATTTTTCCCCGTCTCAGATAAACTGATTTTCATTTTTTTATCTTTAACAAGAGGAATAGTTCTGTTAAATTTGTGTCAAATAGATTTCAAAATCAACAGTCTAAAATTCTGGAGAGCATTTTGAGTACAAGCCAGTTATTGAACGCAATATTTTCCGATTATAATTTTTACCACGAACGATCGCTCAATGCAAAGCTGATAAGGCATTCGGATATATCTGAACTCTTAGATTCATTGAAGGGTAAAGATCTTTTTAAGGTTGAACGTCTCGGAAAGTCCGTGGAAGGAAGGGATATTTCCGCAGTCGTTTTCGGGAGCGGGGACACCAATATTTTGGCATGGTCTCAGATGCACGGCGATGAACCTACGGCCACGGCGGCTTTATTCGATGTGATGAATTTTTTCTCGTCCGATGATTCCCATAATGAAGCCCGAAGCGAGCTACTGAACAGCTGCAAATTTCATCTCATCCCTTTATTGAATCCTGATGGAGCAGAGGTATATAAACGGGAGAACGCATTTAATATTGATCTCAACCGAGACGCAAGCCGTCTGGAATCGCATGAATCCGCGATTCTTTGGGATTATGCTGAGAGGATTCAGCCGGAATTTTGTTTCAATCTTCACGATCAGAACAGTTATTATACGGCCGGATTTACCGATAAACATTCCACAATCTCTTTATTGGCTCCCGCATCCGATCATGTGAAAAGCATCGGCTATGCCAGAGAGCAGAGCATGCAGGTTATTCTTAAAATTAAAGAAACACTTGATAATTACATACCGGAACAAACTGCGCGGTATAATGACGAACATGAGCCCCGTTCTTTCGGTGATAATTTTATTAGAAAGGGATTCAGTTCGATACTTATCGAATCCGGTTATCATAAATCGGATCCGGATAAAGAGTTCGTCCGCAAACTTAATTTCATCGCGCTTCTCTCCGCCTTCGAATCGATTTCAGGAAAAAATTATACTAAAATTAATTACACGGAATATTTTTCAATACCGGAAAATCAGCAGCTTCTTTTTGATCTCTTACTCCGGAATCTGACATTAAATTTTAATGGAAATAATTTCAGGGTCGACATCGGAATAAAGCGTAAAAAAAAGTGGGAACCTGCCTCAAAACAGTTTGTCTATACCGGTACAATTGCTGAGATTGGTGATCTTTCGATTTTTTCCGGCATCGATGATCATAATATGGCCGGATACCGGATCACATCTCCCGATCAGCTTATAACCGACTCGGCGGCGGATCTGGTGATTGAGGGAGAAAAAAGAATCGTTATAAAAAATGGATTCATTTTAGGAGATACCGACTGAATTGGATATTAAATGGATCTCTAAATAGTTAGATTTGAATTTTGATTCTTCACTTTGAATGAAAGTATTTAATGCGCGCAATCAAAAATACACTGAACGATAAAGAGTTACAGAACAGGTATGCCGAATTTGAAAAGGAAGCAGTACCGCATATGGACTCAGTATATAATTTCGCTCTGCGTATGACCGGCGACGAAGATGATGCCGATGATCTCGTTCAGGAAACTTATATGAAGGCTTTCCGCTTTTTCGATAAATTTGAAAAGGGCACTAATTGCAAGGCCTGGCTATTCAGAATTCTTAAAAACTCATTCATAAACGATTACAGAAAGCATTCGAAAGAGCCGGATAAAGTTGATTATGACGATGTTCAGAATTTCTATGAGAATATTAAGTCGGATGAAGTAGACTCCAACCATTATGAGCTGGACGCCTTCAGTAATCTCCTGGATGACGATATCTCAAAAGCTATTGCCGAACTTCCGGAAGATTTCAGAACAGTTATAATTCTGAACGACATCGAGGGATTCACATACGAAGAGATTGCCGATTTTGTGGATATACCGGTGGGTACGGTCAGATCACGTCTGCACAGGGCAAGAAAAATGCTTTATGTTCAGTTATACGATTATGCAAAGGATAGAGGATTTGTAAAAGCCGGAAAATCGAAGGATCATTGATTTTATACCAAGCAGGTTTAAATATCATCTCCGCTCATTCATACCCGATGAAATTCAGACAATAAATTATTAATACCGGATATGTTCAAACTTAAAAACATTATTGTACCCAATCCGGAATATGGAACAATTTCAAATTTTTCCCCGAAGTGCCGGATTTATTCTGCATTTACTAATAAAATTGGGGGAATTTACATTTCTGGTAGAGCCACGAATTCAATCCGATTTGATTCTTTTGGATGAATTCTCTAAGTTTACGCCGCTAAATTTAACAACAACAAGGCAGGTGAATTAAGTTGGTAGGAATCACAGTAGCAGAGAACGAGAATATTGATAAAGCGCTAAAGCGGTTTAAAAAGAAATATGAGCGTTCTGGAGTACTAAAGGAATTCAAGAAGAGAACTTTCTTTGTTAAACCTTCGGTTGAAAAACGGATGGAAGGCATTAAAGCAAAACGAAGAGCTTCACGCGAGCAGTCGTTGCGCGACAGAAGAGGTTAATCTTAACCCGCCTTTCGGCGGGTTTTTTATTATTTATAACTATTGTGGTTATTGGCGTAGTGTTTCTTGAAATGAGTAGTAATTATTTCAAATGCCTCGTCAACCGTATTGCAGAAACTGAATATTTTAAGATCTTCCCTGTTGATCATCCCGTGATCGATAAGAGCATCAAAATTCATCACTTCACGCCAGAACTTTTCACCGTAAACAATCACTTTGAGAGGTTTCGACAGTTTGCCTGTCTGGATTAATGTAATCACTTCCATCATCTCATCGAGTGTGCCGAATCCGCCTGGAAATGCAACCAGTGCTTTAGCCAAAAACGCAAACCAGAATTTTCTCATGAAAAAATAGTGAAACTCAAAAGCCAATTTCGGGTCGACATATTTATTTACGAACTGTTCGAACGGAATACTTATATTCAATCCTATCGAATGTCCTTTAGCAAGATAAGCTCCCTTATTTGCGGCTTCCATAATTCCGGGACCGCCACCGCTGCATACAATAAAGCGCTTCTCCTCTAGAGGCAGGGACATCGACCATTTTGTAAGACGTTTTGAGAGCTCAACAGCGTCTTCATAATACTGCGACATATCCAACTGCTTGAGGGCGGTCTCAAGATTTTTCCGGCCTGCCGGCGTCTTTTCCTTTTTGGCTTCGCTTACTCTCTTCAAGGCATCTTTTCTCGAGAGAATCCTCGCGGAACCGAAAAAAACTACCGTATCTCGGATCTTATTCTTCTCGAATCTTGACTGCGGTTCATAAAATTCTGATAAAATCCTGATTGTCCGAGCGTCCGTAGAGTTCAAAAATTCAAGGTTATTATACGCCTTATCGGGTGTTTTTTTTGCACTTTTCATTTGTTCACCATTTTAAAAAAAATAGAAAGGATATTTGATTTGTTGTCATTGATTTCTTGGATGGTAAAGCCCTCATTTTGGAGGGCTTTACTCAGAAAATTTATTTTTGTGTAGAAGGTGTTGCAGAACGCTGCTGTGGCAGGGCAGGGGCTGTAGGAACTGACTGCTGACTTCCGCGCTGAATAATGCTCTCTCTTTCCGCACTTGTAGATTGACCGGGTAAAAAGAAAAGGTTGATGACGACAGCGAGGATAAGAAGAGCTGATCCGAGCCACCAGGAAATTTTGCTGAGAAAATCCGCTGTTCTTCTGGTTCCGAAAACTGTTCCGAATTGACCCGATCCGCCGAACGAGCCGGCTAATCCGCCGCCTTTGCTGGATTGAAGCAATACAACAATTATCAGAAGCACAGCGATTACTACAGAAATAGTGATTAAAAGTGTGTACATATTCTACTCCATATTAGTTGTAGCGAGGGAGGGATTCGAACCCCCGACACATGGATTATGATTCCATTGCTCTAACCTGCTGAGCTACCTCGCCAAATATTCAAAAAATCAGCCGAATTTCATCTCAGAAAGCAGGTAAAAAACGGGCAGTAAATATAAGAGTTCGATTTCCAAACTTCAAGCAAATACAATATTTAAGAGAAAACAGCTTATTTGAGCCGTGCCAGAATATTTTTTTTGTATTCATCTCTGAAAATCCCTTTACCGGTGGATTTATAACTCATAACCTGCAGCCCCATAGATTTAATCCGCTGCTCAGTCGATGAAATCCTGGCTAAAGGATCCGGGTGAGTAGAGAGAAATGTTCCAATCCCCTGACCGCCCCGGGAAACTTTTCCGTCATCTCTCATCTTCTCGAAGAAGAATTTTACGGATCCCGGATAAAAGCGGGTGGAGGAAAGGTATTTTATCGAATAATCATCACTTTCATCCTCATTGGCCCGGCTGTTGGCAAGCACTGCGAGTCCTGTGAATAAATTAGCAGCAATTTCAGCCAATTGAGAGGGATTCTGCCCCAGAGCCAAACTCGCCAAAATCTGAAGTCCATATAAGCCTGTCATCCGCTGAGTTGCATGTCTACGTTCGGCATGCCCAATTTCATGACCTATGACCCCGGCAAGTGCCGATTCAGAATCGAGATATTTGAGGAGACCTGTATAGACATATACATATCC
>JBAYWA010000023.1:0-11271 GCA_041674325.1 Melioribacteraceae bacterium
ATCCAAGTAATGAAATTATGATTGTTAATCCAATAGTATCGTTTCGTATAGTCTTCAGTCTCGCTATGTAATTGTCTAATGAAAGTCCGATATGAATCCATCCCCAGTCGACTCCCGAAAAAGATACCCTGAACGACTTATGAAAAACCTCACGGCTGACCAGACTGCTGAAAATCATTTTCCCTTCTTTGTCGTTGCTGTCTGGAAGCCAGAAACCATCATATTTTGCCTCCACCCATTTATTTTCAGTATGGACAAGAGAATAGCCGTCTTTTCTCGTAATTACAATATATTGAATTGATTTACTTGTGCTCACCAGCTGAAGACAATGATCCACTACAGAGCCGTAATCTTCCGTTATAAAGGCGGACTGATTTGCATGAAAGATAGATGAAGCAATATCGGCCGACTCATTTTCCATCCTTTCGAATAATGTGTCCGTCTGCGATGGAAAAGTGTAGAGTACAAAAGCTATAATGGTGCTCAGGAGCAGCCCCCAAACCCATAGAGTAGTACGCCACACAATTTTCTGAGTGTGGAAAAATGAAAATCTATTTTTATAATCTTTTGATATTCTCATAATTATCTGTTTCAAAAAATCTTCAACACTATTTTTTTATCTTTTTTGCGTTCTTATGGTATGATTCAATAAGCTGCATTGTGCTTTCGAGTTCCTTTTCCGAAACATCTATCAGTCTGGTGGATTTGAAAACCTTTAGAATGTTTTTCCCCTCTTTGCTCATGTGAGCGTTTTTTGCAACATCGTAAAATAATTTTACTCCGCTTATGTCAGCCGTTTTTCTGTAAACGGAAAAGGAAAGGACGAGATCCGGTGAGGTTTTAAATATTTTTAATGTGTTTTGTATCTGAGGATTCAGCGAGCATATAGTATTAAATACCCTTCTCTTGACTATCGCGCAATCCGCTTTCTTGAAAAAAACGGAATAGACGGCGTTAGATTCTTTATCTTCAATTCGTACCTTTCCGAAGAAAGAATTTTTACCTTTTGCATCTATCTCTGCCAGTGAATTCTCCAACCACATATTCATGAGCGGGTGAAGTATGTCTTTGGGCTGCGCAAGAGTTTTATTTTTTAATTCTCTGAGATCATTAATATCGGGATCCTTCCTCACCAGTAAAATATATTGCTCATATATAGTATCGTCTATTACCCCGGCTATTGCCGGTACAAGCTGATATTTATCCTTCAAGGTATAGTAATCAGGAGCGGTAATGGCCAGCATGTCAATCTCTTTTCTGGCCAGTGCTTCTTCAATCGATTTAACAGAAGTGAAAAGATAGGGAACGAGTTCGCCTTTAATATTTCTCTCGGCTAAAAGATTCCGCTGTAAAACTTCCGCCCACAGAATAACAGCCGCGTTAGCGTCCTGCGGCTTGGCGTCCTGAAATACTACGCTGCTGAATCCCATCCTTACCTGGGACACTTTTTCCTCTTTTTGCTGCGGGAATATCTTGATACTGGTCGAGATAAAAAGGACTAAAAATATTATAGTTATAGGATTTTTCAATTTCAAAAAATTCTCAATCGATTATTAACAAGTTCATTTAGCCGGCTTATTTGATTTATAAATATTTTTATTGTACTCATCAATTAATTTCTTTGTGCTCACCAATTCTTTATCTGTGATTTCAACAAGTCTCTTCACCTTGAATAATTTTACGATATTCTGACCCTCTGCTGATTTATGAATGTTGTTGGCCAGCCAACTTAAAATCTCTTTAACTCTGCTCTCACTTTTTTTTCTGTAAACATTTATAAGAGAGATAAGCTCCGGCGATGTTTCAATTATTTTGAGGGAATTCGAAATCTGCGGATTGAGCGAACAAAGCGTTTTAAAAACATCCTTTTGAACAATAGCACAATCCGTTTTATTGAAAAAAACAGAGTAAACAGCGTTCGATTCTTTCTCCTCGGCATTAATTTTTTCGAAAAATGTATCTTTATTCGCGCGGAAATTTTTACCAAGTATGCTTCCTACCCACATTTTTATGAGAGGATGGTACATATCGCTGGGCTGGGAAAGTGTCTTTTTATAGAGGTCATTTATATTCGTGAACCCCGAGGCTTTACGGACAAGAAGAACGTATTGCGAATAGGGAGCATCGTCAACAATTCCGGCTACTGCGGGTAATAGATTATATCTGTCTTTTAGCGCGAAATATTCAGGAGTTGAAAGTGCGAGTATATCTACCTTGTCTTCATCCAACGCGGATTTTATCTCCTGAAAGGAATAAAATATATAAGGAGATAAATCGATTTTTTGCCTGAAGTCCAGATAAAGTTTTCTTCGAAGCTCCTCTGTCCAGACAAGTATTGCCGCATTTGCGTCCTGTGGCTTGCTGTCTCGGAAGACAATACTGCTGTACCCCAGGATGACCGGAAGATCGTAATTCCCTGCCGGTTGATTGCTCTGGCAATCCACAGAATGAATTCCCGGAAGAATAAGCAGAGTGATAACTAATATTTTAATTGATAACCCGCGCACTTATGTTTTGTCCCGGATAATTGTAAACTATTTAAAATTTGCACTTTTATTTTATTATAAATGAAAAATTAAGATTAACTGCCCTCAGATTCTTTGTTCCCAATCACAAAAAAATTTGATTCAATTATTGTTCTCGGCAAGAACCAGCCGCAGCTCGGCGTCGAGCAATGCCCACTCGTAAAGCGATGTCTCGTATTGCGCTTTCATAATAGACTCCGTGATTTGCGCCTGTATGAGATCTTTTAATTCCATGATGTCGCTGAAGTAAGCCTTTTCAACCAGTTCGCGGTCCTCCGCTGCCGACTGCATCGCTTCTTTCGAAGCTGATTCCTTCTCCTTTGCAGTCTGAAGCTTGTTGTAGAGATACTGCACTTTCATCGAAATCCCTTTGGTTAGCAGTTCCTTCTGCGCATTCAGCCGCTCATAATCCGCTTTAGCTTCGTCAATCATTCCGGATGTTCGTAATCCCTCAAAGATATTCAGCTGAAGTCCTACCCCAACCATCCAAATATTTTTATTCTCCGCAGACATCATTCCATAATCATAATTATTAAATATTTTTCTGTAGTTTCCGAATAAAGCTACGGACGGATACAGACTGCTTTTGGCCAGTTCAATTTTAGATTCGAATACTTTTAAACCGCTGTCGACTTTATCGAAGAGCGGATTTTGACGAACCGCTGAATTAATTAATGTCTCCAGATCCTTAGTACCTTCAAGACGGGGGAATTCTTTATCCGATATTTTTATTTGGGTCTTCCAGTCCAATCCCATTGAATGTGCTAATGCTGCAAGAGCATTTTTCCGCTCGCCTGAAATTTGTATTAGTATCGATTTGACGGCCTCCGCTACGGTTTTATTTTTAAGGTAGTCCGATCTTGTAACACTCCCGCTTCCGTTTTTATAAGCTGCGTCTGTAAGTTTCAATGTTGAATTAAGACGGTCGTAAGCCTCTCCGGCGATCTCTTCCAGTTTTGTTGCCAGTAACGAAGCGTAATATAATTTTGAGGTTTCAAATATTATCTGCTCATCATTTTCCCGGGACTCACTCTTTGCTATCTCGAGTGCAGCTTCTGCCTGTGAAATGTAAGAACTGATCTTTCCGCCGGTGTAAAGAGGAAATAAAAATTCGATTGAAGCAGAAAGAGATTGCTTATCTGCCAGCTTAATGTTCTGACTTGGAACAGTGAATGCACCCGGTGAAATTGAGAAGGTGCCCATGTTTATGGGGGGAATCTCAACGCTCATTTCAGGAAAGAGGAAATTCGGATCCTGATCCATAAGAAAATATCCGGCTGTCGCATCGATTTTAGGATAAGTTCCGGACCGGGCCTGCTTTATCCGGGCTTCCGCAGCTCTTACTGCCAGGCTTGATATTTTTTTTATCGGACTGTGCTTCAGTGTTATTTCAATACATTGACTGAGTGAGAGAGCGACTACGCTCTCGGTATTATTCTGCTGCGCGCTTATCTCTGAAATAGTTATTGGAATAAGAATAATTATGAATAAAAAAAATCCATTCCTGATCATGATTTTTCCCGGACTTTGATTGCTGTTGGGCCATCCGTTCCATTAAGAATATAAATATGTGCCGGAAAGCCACTAATTCATTATTATAATCGAATTTTTAATTTAAATGTTTACCTGAATCGGCCATTCTTCTTCTGCTGCGCGTGCAGGTGTTAATAATCGTTGTAATGATTTTGAAAAATATCTTTGAAATTCAAATAATCATCGGAAGTATAAAGCACAAAAATAATTTGCTTAATGGTTGAATCCGAGGCCGGAAAATTTTTGACTGTTGAGAGAGCAATTGCCGATGCCTTGTTGAATGGAAATCCGTAAATGCCGGTGCTTATTGCCGGAAATGCTATAGTGGCAATTTTATTCTTAATCGCGAGGCGCAGCGAATTTTTATAACAACTCGCCAGGAGTTTTTCCTCATTCGCTTTCCCGCCGTTCCAAACGGGACCTACGGTGTGGATTACATATTTTGCGGGGAGATTGTATCCTTTAGTTATTCTGGCGTCACCGGTCTCACACCCGCCAAGAGTCTTGCATTCGGCCAGCAGTTCCGGACCGGCTGCCCTGTGAATTGCGCCATCTACACCGCCCCCGCCAAGGAGTGATCTGTTGGCGGCGTTCACAATTGCGTCAACCGCAACCCTGGTAATATCATCACGGATTATACTGATTCTGTTTTCCACTTCTATTTTTCGGTGAATTTATCGATTAATGATTTATAATCAGGAAATTCTTCGGTCAACTCGGACCTCTGGGCCATCTCAAAATCCTTAAAATCAAACCCTGGTGATACCGTACATCCGACAAACGAAAAAGAATTTGTATCACCTGCCTCGGCGGCAAACCAGGAGCCCCTTTTAATTGTGTACTGTGGAAGTTCCTCTTCTTCGATCCTGTTCCCGATTTTAATGAGTGAATAACGTGTTCCCTCAAGAAGATGGAGATGAATAACAGATCCCTTATAGAAGTGCCAGATCTCATCCGACTTCAACCGGTGGAAAAGAGATTTTTGTTCACCATCAAGTAGAAAATAGATCGAAGTTGAAAAATTTCTCTCACCGTCAAACCGAGGGGGTAAAGATTTCCGACTTAAAATCTCATCGGATCGGTAGGTTTCTCTGAAGAATCCCCCTTCCGGGTGTTTAATCATTCCGAATTTGTCAACTATTTTTTTTGCTTCCGCATTCATAGGAAAATTTCCATTTAAAATGATGAATCGGGATAATCACGCCCATCCCTTCCAGCATTAATTCAAGATAAGTGAAAATAAGATAAAAGATTTTTATCTCAAGTGAAATCCAGGCAGTCCGGAAATAATATTCATAAATCTTATCTGACTAGATGATCAGTGTACGCTATGCCATATTGAAATATTTCTGGTGCAAAAAATGTATTAAAATTTTGTCTGTTCTCATAATGAAACGATTTTTTGATCCGGCCCCTTCGATAAATGATCAAAACAGTCATTTCCGGTGGCATCTATCTTGCAAGAAAATAAGTCTAAAATTGGAGCTATATGGAACTGGTAGATATTATCAGCGATATATTAATATTCGGCGGTAGTCTTCTGACCCTGGTTGTGTTCATCTCGTTTATTATCTCTAAAAAGAAAGGTGACGAATTAATCGCTGCCGGCAGGGAGAATAAAAATTCTATCGACTCCGACAGCAGAGTAAATTTCGGCAGAGGCAGCGAACAGAAATATTTAAGGGCGAATAATTCAGCATCTGTCCCTCAGATATTTCAACTTGACAATACCCGTCAGAGAGAACTGAAGATAATTCGCAAATCGACGGTAACAGCAAGGGACACGCAGGAGAATTCCAGAATTGAATTCGACCAGCAGACGAAAGCAGACGGGAGCGGAAACCGTTATACAATCGTTAATGAAGAACTTAAGAAATCACCCGGAATAGCCGCAAACTTTTCCTCGTAACACGCACTTCTGTCCAGAAAATTAATTTAGATTTAAATTCTAAGAAGCAGAATTCTAAATATTAAAATTCCCCCTAGATTAGTACAAGTACTAAACTTTTTGGCCAAAAAGGCCGAAAAAAGTACAAAACTTTAGTACAAGTACTAATGTTTTATCCCCCCGAAGGTAGTAGTTTCCGTTAGCTAATATGGGTCGTTTACTGGTGGATTCCGGTTTCAGAAAGAAAATTACCGCTGTATTCATGATCGGATATTTTATATCCTTTCTCAGAAACAGATTACTATATGCTGAAAAGGAGGAAAGAGATTACCAGAATCTAGTAATAGCTTTTGTTGAAGGCCAGATAAGATCGACTCTATCCGGATTATATCTGGATGCATTCGGTGAAACTCTGCCTGAGCTGTCACATGAATCCGGTACAAATAGTCTAAGCTCATCTCTGGACGCGATTTTTGAAATTATTTCGGAAAAGATTCAGAGGGGGGGTGAATCTTTTCTCGAAATTTCTTTTTTCTGCGGTGGATGTCTTAGCATTAGCGATTTCGGTCATTCGATTCCGGTTGACCTCAAAATGTATGAACAGATTATTTTTAATCTGCTCAATTCGCTGGGCTTAAAATATCCTTTTGATGATTTGAGAAAAATGCTTCGGGAACTTAATGACTGCGATCTGCAGGTAAGACGGGGATCTCGCGACCAGCTTTTTTTTCTTATCTGCGGCAATTTGAGTCCGCATAAAAAAATCTACCATATACAGACACTCTTCGAAGCCAATTATTTTTACCGGAATTCCGTCTGCGCCTAATTTCTCTCTTCAAGATAAGAGTTTAGTCGGTCCTTCTTATATTAACGCAATTAATTTTTGACGGTACGTATGGATGAGAAACTTCAAAAAAAACTGCGCATTAAAGAGGGGCAGTCAGTCGCTTTGATTAATGCTCCGGTGAACTTATTAACTCAGCTGGAATCGATGGCGGATTCCATCTCTCTTAAAAGAGGAATTAAAGGGAAATCCGATCATCTTTTTTTATTTGTAATGAACAAGACCGAATTGGAAACAAAACTGGCAATGAGTGAAAAATCGGTTAAAGAAAACGGAATGCTCTGGGTCTGCTATCAGAAAAAGAGTTCTAAAGTGAAGAGCGACATAGACAGAGATTCAGTTTGGAATATTTTATCGAAGTCTAAATTCAGACAAATCACTTTAATCTCAATTGATGATTCATGGACGGCCTTCGGTCTGAGGAATGAAAAGGCTCATCCGAAAAAGAGTGTTGCTGTATCTCAAAATCCAATTGATGAAGAATATATTGATAAAGTAAACCGGATAGTGAGGTGTCCCCCGGATCTTGATAGATCATTAAGTAAGAATAAAGATGCAAAACGTTTTTTTGACACACTTTCGTTCACTAATAAAAAAGAGTATCTGATTTGGATTCTTCTCTCTAAAAAAAATGAGACCCGCAAAGTCCGGATCGAAAAGACAATTAAACTCCTTTCCGGCGGGATAAAAAATCCGTCTGGCGGGTAAAAATTAATAACCATTTGAGTCTCTTTTAAGTAATTCATACCCTCTCCATCAAAGCGTAAATATTTTTTTCGAACATTTTTTATCATATTTCAGTTGTAAATAATCTCAATTGTTGAGAGTTCAAAAACGAACGGATATTTTTAGAAAAGTTCCTAATAGTGGAGATAAAATGATTAAATTTTCAGAATGTGTCGATGCGATGAGAACGTCGGAGATACGCGATTTGATGAGCGTTGCAATGAGACCTGATATAATAACATTTGCCGGCGGTATGCCCAATAACGATCTGTTCCCGGTGAAGGAGATTGATGAGATTTATAACGGTCTGGACGAAGACACTAAAAAAATTGGTTTTCAGTACGGTCCCACACCCGGATATCCTCCTCTGATTGAATCGCTGAAAGAATATTTAAGAGGTAAAAATTTACCTGTCGATTCAAACGACCTTATAATTACATCAGGATCTCTTCAGGCGATTAATATTATTGCCAAACTTTTTGTGAATCCCGGAGATACAGTTATTACCGAGAATCCATGTTTCATCGGCGGCACTTCGGCATTCAAATCTTATCAGGCTAATATCACCGGAATTCCACTCGACGCTGACGGAATTATACTCGATGAACTGAAAAGAGCGATGGATAATGAAGCCAAGGAAGCAAAACTCCTTTATCTCTCCCCCTATTTCCACAATCCGGCTGGAATTGTTTACAGCAAAAAAAGAAAGGAAGATCTTCTAAAATATCTGGTAGGCAAAGAGATTATTTTGATAGAGGACGATCCTTACGGTGAACTCTATTTCAATCCGGAGGAGAAGGATTTAACCATTCCAATGAAATCAATTCAGCCGGAGCCTGTACCAATATGCTATACCGGATCTTTCTCAAAAATTCTTGGACCAGGAATGCGTCTGGGCTGGCTTCTGGCGCCGCCTCAGATAATAAACAAAGCGCAGCTGGCAAAGCAATCGATGGATGCTTGTTCCTCTACTTTCACACAGGTGCTGGCCGATCAGTTTCTAAGAAAAGGTAAACTTCAACCGTATGTGGAGAGACTGCGCGGCATTTATGCTAGAAGAATGAAGATTATGAATGATAGTCTGATCAAAAATATGCCCCCGGAAGCCACATGGGTTGTCCCGAAGGGAGGATTTTACATCTGGATTTCGCTCCCCGAATCTATCGATGCTCTAGATATTTTAAAAGAATCTATGAGCCGCGGAGCGATTTTTGTAATAGGAAGAACATTTGACCCGCAGGGGATAAAAAACAATTGCCTTCGACTTGCGTTCAGCCATACACCCGAAGGTGAAATTGACAGAGGCGTAAAAATTATTTCTGAAGCGCTCAAGGCGAGATTAAAAAAATAATTTTTAAACAGGGGACTTACCGGCAATAAATTTTTACCTGCCGGCCGATTCCGCGCCGGATTTGAGCGCGGCGAGATTAAGATTTACGGCCATTTCACCTTTCCCCCCGAATAATGTACGTATCCCGTTTTCAAGATTTTTATACGGTATATCCAGACGGTGAGAGGCGGCTCCGAGCAAAACTACATTCGATGATTTAGGCGAGCTGATTTTTTTTGCGGCGGCATCTGCATTTATTACAATTACATTTTTATAAGATTTTATCTGTTTAAGAAGCGCGTCGATATCGGGATAATTCGGAATATTTACGAAGGGTACTGTATTAGTAATGATCCAGCCGTCCGGTGAGAGAAAAGGAAGGTACCGGAGAGATTCCATCGGCTCTACCGATAATATTATATCGGCTTCTCCAAGTGAAATCAGATCCGAAGCGATCTCGTCGGATGATATTCTTAAATGGGACTGAACTGCTCCGCCGCGCTGACTCATACCGTGTACTTCTGCCTGTTTTACATATAATCCGTTCTCTACCGCGGCTAAACCGATTATTGCGGCAATAGAGTGAATTCCCTGTCCGCCGACTCCGGCAAGAATAATATCTTTCTTCATAATTTTTTTTCAGTTCGAATTATAAAATAATTGTTGAAATATTTAGGAAACGGATCATTTTTTCTTTTTAGTCGCGGTCTGAATACATTCTCTTTCAGCGATAATTACTGAAACTCCCGTATAATTCAATTCTTCTAACAATATTCTGACCATCTCTTCATGATTTTTTTTCAGTGGTGTTAAAACTCTTACGTGCCCTGATTCAACTCCCACGCCAATACAAATATCTTTTATTCTACCTGTAGCCGATGATATCTGTCCTCCCGTCATAGCGATGGCGGAGTTATCGGAGATAATAATTGTAATGGGAGAATTATCGTTCACGGCGTCGAGCAGTCCGGTAATTCCGGAATGTGTAAAAGTTGAATCTCCGATTACCGCCACGGATGGAACAAGTCCGGCGTCCGCCGCACCCTTAGCCATGGTTATCGAAGCGCCCATATCAACGCACGAATTTATCGAGTTGAAAGGAGGAAGCGCGCCGAGCGTATAGCATCCGATATCGGAAAAAACTCTCTTATCCCCGTATTGTTTCATCGCTTCATTTAATGCGTCATAAACATCCCTGTGACCGCATCCGCTGCATAATTCAGGCGGCCTATTGACCAGAATTTCAGGGACCGGAAGTCCCTCCCTGTACTTCAATCCCAGCGCTTTAGCAATAATTGTAGGATTAAGTTCTCCATCTCTCGGAATTGTTCCGTCCAATCTTCCGTGTATGATTTTACCCAAATTGAAAAATCCTTTTAGTGATTCCTCCACAATCGGATAACCTTCCTCCAGAACCAGTATCTCTCCGCATTCTCCGTATAACTGTTTTAATATTTTTTGAGGAAGAGGGTACTGACCAATCTTTACTACGGGATGAGGAGAAATGTGATTCGGGTAATTCTCGATAAGGTAGTTATATGAAATTCCGCAAGCGATAATTCCAAGTGATTTATCGTGACCCGGAAAATATTTATTGAAAGGAGATGATTCCGATTCCAGTTCAAAATTCTTCTGATTTTCCAGCAGTATTTTATATCTGACTCTGGCATTCGCCGGGAGTAAAACAAACTGTTTCGGATCATCCGGAAGCGAAATTGAATTTTCATCTTTTAATTCTCTTGTCTCCACACCATAACGCGAATGTGCAAGTCGTGTTGTTATTCTGATTAAAACCGGTGTCTTATATTTTTCCGATATTAAAAATCCTTCCCGCGCTATATCGTAAGCCTCCTGCTGATTAGACGGTTCGAAGACCGGTATCATGGCAAATTTTCCCAGATATCGGGAATCCTGTTCATTCTGTGAAGAGTGCATCGAAGGATCATCGGCTACCGTAATAATCAATCCACCGTTCACACCGGTGATGGCGGAATTGATGAACGGATCTGCCGCAACATTTAATCCCACATGCTTCATGCATACCATGGCTCTCTTACCGGCATACGACATCCCCAAGGCCGATTCCATCGCGGTTTTTTCGTTAACTGACCATCGGCTGTGAATTTTTCTCTCCGCGGCTATTCCGGATCTCTGCACATACTCCGTTATTTCGGTAGACGGGGTTCCCGGATAGGCGTAAATGCCCGAGATTCCTCCGTCTATTGCCCCTTGAGCTACCGCTTCTGCTCCCAATAATAGTTTCTTCATTAAAACACCGGTTGTTTTCAAATTGAAATCCTGATGGAAAAATTACGGCTTGTGAATAAACCCCGCAAGAAAAATAGATTTTATTCTTTCCAACTTTTCTTTGATTAAAGACCGCTCCTTGTGTATTTTTGTCATGAATCTAAAATGAAAAATGTGG
>JBAYWA010000024.1:0-10834 GCA_041674325.1 Melioribacteraceae bacterium
ATTCAGATCAAATACATAAAGAGCGCCGTCGGAGTCTTTGTCCGTACCAAGGATCAGGCTTTTTGATGGATCGGACGGATTGATCCATATCGCGGGATCGTCTGTGTCATATTTAACCGAATCCGTAACGACAACCGGTTTTATAATATTTTTCTGATCCTTTTCCACACCGACATCTTTTTGACATCCGTGCATTAACAGCACAAAAATTATCACAGCCAAATTGATTGCATACTTGAAAACTTTAGCTTTCATACTTTTTCTCCGGATTGCTCACATAATAAATCTTATAGTAGATTATAAATTGGCCGCCGTCCAAAGACAGCGGCCAATTATTAGAGATAATTAAATTCACTATTACATTTTGTATTTAAGGCCGAAATGCATCCACCACGAATACCATTCCTGCTGAAGCGGATGGTTCTCGTCGCCCTGGTAGTAAATCATAGGTTCTTTATTGAGGTTAATCCACTCAAAGTACACTTGCAGTCCGCTCATAATATCCTGACTGGCGGAGAAATCCATTTGTGTGTGAGCTTTATAAACTCTGTCGTATTGTGCCGTTGCTCCAACTTCCTCTATGAATTTGCCATTGTAACCGATGCTAAAACGGCCTGTAAATCCGAATTTTTCATAGCTGATAACGAAGTTGGCTACATTTGCCGCCTGACCCGGCAATTCAGCTCTTGTAAGTCTCCCGCCAACATCTGCGGTGGAATGAGTATAGGCGTAATTGGTGGAAAAACCGAGACCGTCCAGAATTCCAGGTAAGAATTTCAACTGCATTTCCCAATTTAATTCAAACCCGTAGAGTGTTGAAGTTCCGCCATTCACCGGCTGAGTGTGCCAATAGCCATCGTATAATCCGCCGGAAATCTTTGTTGTTTGCATAAAGATAATGTCGTCTAATTTTTTATAGAATACGCCTCCGGAAACCATTCCGCCGCCCTGGAAATAATGTTCCGCTAAAAGGTCGAATGCAGTAGCTGTCGTTGGAACCAAAGACGCATTTCCTTCCAAGATCGTTATACCGTCAGGATCTACCTGTTTGTATGGAACCAGGTCGAAAAAGTTAGGTCTCGCAAGTGTGTTTGTGTATGCGAAGCGTATATTGCTCATTGGAGTCAGCTTGTACCTTACCTGCAGCGACGGGAGAAAGTTGTTGTAATTAAGTTTCGCTTCTCTCGGTGTTGTAGAGAGATAATCTCCGTTTGCGTCTAAAAGAATTTCACTGCTTTTGTTTGTAAGGTCAGTAAATTCATGGCGGACGCCTGCAATGACCATCCAGTCATCAAGATTCCATGTGTCCATAACGTAGTAAGCCATTGTATTCTCTTCGGCGGTGAAACTGGATCCTTCTGAATTTATATGATCAAGTTCACCATCGAAGCCGGTTGCTTTATCTTTCTGGGCAACAAAAAATGATCTGAATTTTTCACCGTCAAGAATGCGTCCCAGTCTATAAGAATCATATATGCTAACATCATCGCCTGTAAACTGCGTCATCAGCAGATTGCTTGCGCCTTTCCATTTATAAACCCAGCGGTCCTGCGCTTTAACTTTTTCGCGCAGATGTATCTTGCCGCCCGCTTTCAATTGCGACGGATATCCCGCAAGATTAAAATCGTACTTTAGATTTGCGCCGCCCATATAATCTCTGTCCGTCGCATCATCATTATTATATTTCACCTGATCAAGCTTGAAGTTATCAGAATTATACTGATCCGCTGTAGCGCCTGTGCTGGTTATGGTATATTTTGGCCTGCTGGCATTGCTTAAATCCAGTGTCATATTCTGCGAAGCCGTCATAACAAACTGGGGATCGGTTTCGTCCTGCTTTTGAGTTCCTCCCTCATTATACGCAAAAGTATAATCGAGAGTGATGTTTTCCATTTTGTTAATACCGCCCGCCGAAAGGGCAAAGATGTTTTGCCTTTCAAGTCGGTCTTTGAGTCCCTGATACACTTTTGCCTTTGTAACCGTATTAATGCTTGAGAATGTTCCCTTTGAAGGGCGGGCATATAGATTGCGGCGGTATTCGTAATCGTCGCGATTGTTATACATACCGCGGATGAAGTAGGTGTTTTCATGACTGGGTTGATATTCAAAATTGCCGGCCACGTTAAATCTTTCCCGGGAAACGTTATAGTTTCTCAGATCGATGTCGGTCAGAACCTGCGGCATATCAACGCCGCCGATTGTAAGATCATTGTAAGTAGTTTCAAAATCCCACGTTTCGCGTTCCCACTTATCATAGTTGCCGGTTAATGCTATACCAAATTGGTTTTCATCACCGAATTTTGTGCCGTATGTAAAACCGCCCTGCCAGAGAGCCTTTCCCATAATATCGCTTGTTCCGGAACCGGCAGTTATATTAAAAAACGGTTTATCGGAATCGAAAGCGCTTTTTGTTTTAATATTAACTGATCCGCCGACCGCGTCGCCGTCCATATCGGGAGTAACGGTTTTAGATACCTCTATAGAGGAGGCCTGACTGGCCGAGATAACGTCCATTCCAACGAAACGTTCTCCAGGATCTGGGGCTATTATTTTTTCCCCATTAACAGAGATTGAAGTAAGGCGCGCGTCCGTTCCGCGGATCTGTACATAGCGCCCTTCGCCCTGATCGCGAACGATTGAAATTCCGGAAATACGCGACAATATTTCGGCGGTATTTAAATCGGGCAACCGCACCATTTGCTCCTGCGAAACAACATTCACAATTTTATCCGAAGTTTTTTGAACGTTCAGGGATTTTGTTTCTCCCTGTCTCAATCCGGTTACTTGAATTTCCGCCATTTTTACTTCGGATTGTTTCAGCAATACATTTTGTTTTACTGTAGCGCCATTTGTGCCAACAGTAACATTAATTGTCTGTGTTTCATAACCCAGGTATGTCACAACCAGTTCGTATGAACCTGGAGGAACATTTGAGATTTGAAAGAGACCGACTTTGTCTGTTGCATCACCAAAACGGGTCCCTTTTACAACTATGTTGGCGCCCGGTAAATATTCTTTTGTGTCTGCGTCGGAGACGCGTCCGGTAATTTGAGCTGTTCTTTGTGCTAAGATTGTACTCGCCGAGAAACACACTATTAATACAATACAGGTCAGAATTAAATTGGCGTTTTTCCGAATCAAGTGCGAAAAATTGATAGCCATTTTCTTCTCCTATTGTTAAAATTAATTTTACTTCGTTGATTAAAGTAGAGCTGAATATCTTTAGTCACCTCCTATTTAAATTTTTGTTAACGTTAAATGATTATTTATATAGTATTTGAGTATGTCTTAGCACATAATTCCCGGTATAATCTTTGTCTCTGTAAATTTCCAGAAACCCTTCTTTTTCGTTTATCTTTATTTTTAAGAAAGTACTTGGGCGCCACTCGGTATTTTTCCAAAACAGATCGGAATATTTTTCCAATTCGGATCTCCCCTTGGTGCATTCTATATAAAATTCAGTCAGGTGTTCCAGTGTCTGCTCGTCGGTAAGGTTTTTATAATTTATTCCGTCGCCGAATCCAAGATTGAAAATGAATTTTTTCATCTCCTTGTTTTCAGACCTGAAAAAATTCGCTACGGCTTCAGTTCGGCCGAGGCCATCCTCTTTCTCTTTTCCAATTTCTTTGGTCATGTGAGAGAATAATTTTTCTGCCGTGTAGTTCCCCTCCTGCCCGTAGAGATGCCCCGAATTCAAAAGCCAGATTCCGTTTACGCTTGAATATGACGCGCAGTGCACATGTCCGCTCAAATATGCAGTAACCTTGTACTTCTGGAGTAATTGCAAATACCTTAATGTGCTCGCGGGATATTTATCTAATGCGTCTCCCTCGTGACGGACCGTGCCGGTGTCCATATCAAGAACTGGAAAAAGGGGTTCGTGGCCGAAAATAAAAACATGTTTTTTGCTGTTCATTTTCAGATCGTTTTCCAGCCATTGCAGCAGTTCGGGAGTAATATTGCCGTCGATGCCGGTATCGGTTTTGCCGTCATAATAAACATTCAGAACAATAAAATGAGCGGGACCCCAGTCGAACGAATATGTAGTTTCTTCGCATCCCGCCGGACCTTTTCTTGCGATGTTCGGGTATGAATTTTCTCCTCTGTTTAATTGCCGCAGATATTCAATGTTGGATGGGTTCTCGATATCATGATTTCCGATAACAAAATAGCGGTTATAATCTTTGCCGAGCACTTTATCAATTAATTCATTCGTCGCCTGCGGTGGATCCAAATCTCCAAGGACAACCATAAAAGAACCCTTGCCGAACTTCTTAATGGCTTCATAGCCACCCATTGTATACTCGTGCGAGCGGTACTTTTCGGTTGCGTGATCTCTTTGGTCGCTCGAGACAATAAACGAGAACTCTCCGGAAGTATTTTGCGCGTACGCGGTCTGAAGAAGTATTGCAAAAAATAGAAGCGAAATAATTCTACTTAAAAACTTGTTTTTCATTATGAATCGTCCTAAATAAGTTTAAATGATCAAAGACTGATAACTATTTTCCTTTCAATACTTTTCATCTATCAATAATTGAATTTCCTCAACGCTTCTAAGGAAAGGACCCTCAATTTCCATCTTCAGACTTGTTGTTGCCGCCGACCATTTAATGGCAATTTCGGGCGGCTCGGTAAGACGTTTGGCTACATATGATGCTATGCAGGTATCACCTCGGCCGCTGCGTCCGCTAAGATTTTTAGAATGAAACGGCGCTTCAAAATATTTTCCATTTACCAGCGCCAGAATCCCGTCTCTGTGAGTAAGTACAACTTCCTTAGGTCCCATCTCCGCAAGAATCATCGCGGCTTTCTTTATGTCCGATTCCCCGGTCAGAGATTCTGCTTCGACGGCATCGGTTTTCAGTATGTCCACCAGCGCAAGATATTTTTCCTTTTCAGGCCATAGCGCGTGAAGAAGTCTTTTATCGGGAGCAACAATCCTGATGAATCCCTGGAGGTCACCTACAAGCAGCGCATTTTTATTACTTAGATATTCCACAACGTCAAAAGGAATCTCCCCGCGGATTGACCCATTCATCAAAAATGCCTTCGCTTCCAAATCATAGAATTGATCCGGGGTAAAGGATCCGGCCGTAACCGGGCTGCTTAAAATTCTGTCATCGGGATCTGAAGTCGGATAGTCAAGCACCATATGTGTGGAGGAGGGGGTATAAAATGGATAAACATCAACTCCTATTTTTTCCAATTTATCTACAACCCGTTTATCATCTTTATTCAGTCTGGTTACCGCGGCAACGCTTAAACCAAGCATCCTTGCCGCATGGGCCCCGTAATTAAAGCCGCCGCCATCCAGGTATCTTGTGCCGGAAGATGTAATAATAGTGTCCTTCGTATAATTGCCCAGAAAAACTATATCGTATTTCTTCAACTGATCTTTCATTATTACTCCAATATATTAATCGCTCACTTTCGCGTTCCAAAGTGAAGTTGCAAGAATTAATGAAACGATTGAGGCGCCAACCCAAAATATTGTTACGGTACTAAAATCGTAATGTCTCACGCCATCAATTATTGTGGTTCCTTTTTCTATCAGGAGGCCGCTTATCCGTTCCTGAGTTGCCGCAGCCAGATAACTGAAAACTCCGATAAAACCCATTGCCGCGCCCGCTGCTTTTTTGGGTGCAATGTCGGTGGCAAATAATCCTCCTAATGTTGTTACCAATCCATTAAGCGAAAATCCATAAAAAAGAAAAGCAATGGTCAAAAGAACAGGATTGCCGGGTGGCGCATAAAAAATTATCAATAAAGAGAGGATTTCTAATATTCCGGCAATTAATGTAACCGGGGGACGTCTTGCATGAAACAATTTATCGGATGCGTATCCATAGGCCAGACAGCCCAGCATACCTGCGATGGTTGTTAATCCGAGCATGCTGCCTGCCTCAATAAGAGAGTACCCTTTCTCTTCCTGCAGGTATAGAATTCCCCAGCTGTTGATCGCATAACGTGTTACATACATTGTTGCACTCGATAGAGCGAGAACCCAAATTGCGGGAATTTTTAGAATGGAGCGCTGAAGAGACCAGACGCTTTTTATTTTTCCATCGTCACCGAAAATTGGAACTCCGTGATCATTTCTCCAGTCGGCAACAGAGGGAAGCCCTAAAGTCTGCGGGCGATCCTGCACATATTTGTATAGCAGGAATGCAACTACGATGCACGCTAATCCGGGGCCAAAAAATCCGGCACGCCAGCCGAAAAGGCTCACGAGTCCGGCCACCCCCACAAAAGTTAATCCTTCTCCTATGGAGTGTGCGGTACTCCAGATTCCATATTTCCGTCCGCGCTCGTTATTACTGAACCACTGAGTCATCGATACAATTCCCGCCGGGGCGCCAAATCCCTGGAACCATCCATTTAAGGCCCAGAGTACTACCCAGACCCATAAGAGCGGAGTCCACCCCATAGCCAGATTAATTAATGCGGAGATAAGAACGCCGAATGAAAAAAACCGTTTGATATTCGCATGATCGGCAAGAAATCCGTTAGTAAGTTTTCCGAAAGCATAAGTATAAAAGATGGCCGAGCCGATAATTCCCAGATCATCGGCAGAGAAAATCCCTCCGTCGATTAATGGTTTTTTTACCACAGACAATGCAAGTCGGCAGGTATATACCACTCCGTAACCGATTGTTATCGCGAACATAACCTGGAATCTGTACTTCTTATAAAGAGAATTCACGAGCTTTACATCTTCAATAGGCGCCGCATCTGAACCGGCAGCAAAAAATTCAAATATCTTTTTCATTCACTCCTCTTTTGAACAACATATTGAAAGCGAAAAAGCAAAGATTTTCAGATACTATGGTTTTATAACTATTTTCATTGCCTGCTTTGGAATATGTTTTAGTGATGCGAGATCTAATCCCAACTTGTTAAATGCCGACACACCATTTTCCAGAGGGATCACATCTGTGAAGAACGGCTTCATATTTATTTTTCCTGATTCCAGTATTTTAATTGCGGGAACAATCGTATTCTGCCCGATGTAGGTTCCCAATATTTTAATCGCCTTTCTGGTAATAGTGTTGGGAACTACACTTGCTTTAATGCTGCTGTCCATTCCGAAAGCCAGAATTTTCCCCCCCGGAGCAACGTATTTAATGGCATTTTCAAGTTGACTGCCGCAGGCATCTATGACAACATCCGCTCCCTTGCCGTCGGTGAAGCTTAAAATCTCCTTCTCAAGATCAACTTCGTTCGGATTCAATACCGGTACGCCAAGTTGTTTGGCCACATTAAATCTAAATGCATCAATTTCTGTCACCAATACTTTTGCTGCGACATCTTTAGCTAAAGCGGCAAAGAGATATCCTATGGGGCCGAAACCCAATATCACAACAGTATCCCAGCATTGCATCTGAACGGTGTTCATTCCGTTCAATACCGTTCCCAATGTTTCCACCTGTGTCGCGGTGATATCATCAATCGAATCGGGAATTTTGAAGCAGGCATTTTCAGGCAGCAGACAATATTCGGCATATCCTCCGTTTTGGAAAATTCCTATTGACTTGGTTTTTAACCAGTCGCATTGAGGGCTGTTGCCCGTCCGGCATGGCTCGCATAAACCGCATCTGAGACTATTATCCACTGCAACTCTGTCTCCGGTCTTGAGCGATGTAACGTGGCTGCCGATCTCTTCAACGATTCCGCAAAATTCATGTCCAATAGCTACATTGTCTCCTACAACATGTTTGCCTTCCATAATCTTTACATCCGTTCCGCAGATTCCGCACGCCGATACTTTTATAACTACTTCGAAAGGTTCAGTCACATTTGGAACCGGTCTCTCCTCGAGCACAATCTTGCCAAGATCCTTATAAACCAGCGTTTTCATCTTTTTCATTTTTTCCTCCGTGTTGCTTTATAGTGATTGAGAACAGAAAAAATCCGGAACAACATTTAAATTTTGTCCATTCGTCCGTTTGTCTATTTGTCTATACTATAATAATCAGTTGTATTCAAAACGTCAAGGAATATCTTCCATTGTCGCAATTCTCCTGTCTATCTAATAATCGACATCAGCTCCACAACTAAACCATATATGAGTTATTTATGAGCGTAACCGGGTGTATTACCTCCAGCCCAGTACCCTGTTTAATCTGAATCTGGCAAGTACCGCAACCGGATACAACTAGATCGGGATCCGATTTTTTAATCTCCGCAAAAAGCCTGGAACCTATCTCCATTGAGAGATCGAAGTTCTCTTTTTTCATTCCGAATGTGCCGGCGATGCCGCAGCAGCTGTCTTTTATCTTTATCAGTTCCAGCCCCGGGATCATCGGCAGAATATCTGCCGGACCTAATCTGTTTTTCTGTGTTTTCAGATGACAAGGCGCATGGTACACTATCCTTTTGTTTATCGGCGTCAGCGAATTTTTATAATCTCCATCAGCAAAAATAATTCCCAGGAATTGATGAATATCATAACTCGCTTTTGCAATCCTTTTAAGTTCATCATTCGCAGGATAGAACGTCAGATACTCATGCATAAATGCATACCCGCACGACGCAGCCGTGAAAACAACCGGAATATTTTGATTTACATATGGTATTAATGTCCTGATGTTAAATTCAAGATCTTTCTGGCAATCTTTAAAATTCCCGTATGATAATTTTGCAATATTACAACACTCCCATTCGGGGTTTATCACTTCATATCCAAGTTTCGTAAGGAGTTGAAAACTGCCCTCCAGTTCCCCCTCCGGATCGTTAAATTGTGCGGCGCAACCGCTCCATAGAACAACTTTTTTGGGATTTGCATTAGCTTTCAAATTTTTCTTCAATCCGGCGAACTTTGGAAATTCCCTTTTGCTGTGAATCCCTGCCGCTAAATCCATAATCTTTCTGACTAGAGGAAACGAAAGAGTCTTGTTGCTTATAGCTGGAAATTGCGAGGCTAGTCCGCTGACTAATTTTCCCCTTTGAAGAATAATCTCATTCAGCTTGAAGGCTTTCTTCTCGTGAAGTTTTTCTTTTGCCAGAACAGCAATCCCGGGTATGTTCACTCCCGTGGGACAGTCAGTGAGGCATTGTCCGCAATTCAAACAGTTATTCATGATTTTGTAAAAGTGCACCGAGTCAATTTCCGAAACAGCTGTTTTGCCTGAGATTATTCCTCTTAGAATATTTGCTTTAGACCTCGCCGTTGCCTCTTCTTCGCCGGTCGCCTGGAAAACGGGACAGTATTCGCGGCACGTTCCGCATCCGTGACATTTTTCTATCTCCGATATCCAATTTTCACTATTGAATTTTTGAGATATTATATTTGAGCTGTAATCAGGCGTATATCTTAAATTTTCAGTCCATTTATATTTTTCCCTTGGGACAAGAATATCAGGATTCATTATTCCAGCCGGATCAAACAAATTTTTAATTTCTTTAAATAATGGAATTAGGTCCGGAAATATTTTCTCCATAAACGGAGTTCTCAATCTGCCGTCGCCGTGCTCTGCAGTTAATGTGCCTTTGTATTTAATTACAAGTTCAACGAACTTTTCCATAAAATCTTCTGCATTCCCGAATGATTTTTCATCTTTCAGATTCAGCAGAGGCCTGATGTGCAGATTCCCATCTCCCGCATGCCCGAACATTGCATAACGGAACGGATAGCCGTTCATTATTCTTGATACATCCACTAAAAATTTGGGAAAGACGCTTGGATGAATAGCGCAATCCTCTGCGAACGGAAGCGGTTTTTCTTTCCCTTCAATTTTATTCAGAATAACCGTTGCGGCTTTTCGAACCCGGAATATATTTTCAATCTCCACTTCGCATGTAGAATATGAACCCAGATCTGCCAACTTCTCATCACGGCAGATTATCTTTTCACACTCTTTTAACATCCGGTTTATATTCTGTTCTTCGTCATCCTCAAATTCAACATAGAGAAGATATTTAACGTGCCCCGGTAAAAATTTTTGCAGTTCCGGACGAAAAGTCAACGCCAGCCGCAGAAACGACTGGTCGACATATTCTATTGCCGAAGCGCCCAGCGTTCTTAAATGACCCACGGCTATTCCCATCTTTTCCAGGTCCGTAAAATATAGCGAGATCATTCCCCTCCGCTTCACAAGCGGAATTGTCTTAAGAACCGCGCCGGTGAAGATTCCCAGAGTTCCCTCGCTGCCAACGAACAAAGAGGCCATATTTAAATGTGTGTCTGTTAGAATGTCCCACACCTGATAACCCGAAGCACTCTTAGTTGTAAATGGTCTGCTTGAATTAATTTCTTGGGAATATTTTTTCAGAAAATGTTTTACGTTTTCATAAAAGGGTCGGTGATAATTGTCTAAATAACTGATATCGGTTAAAGGAATGTTTTTTGCGTTGAACTCTTTTCCGTTTGATAGAATAACGTTTACTTCCTCAACGTGTCTGTACATATTGCCGTGTTTAACAGTATGAGGTCCGCCGCTGTTATTGCCGAGCATTCCCCCTATTACACAAACATTTCCGCTGCTGGGATCGGGCGCAAATTTTCTGCCGTGCTGTTTCAGTTCCGCCTGCAGATTATTCAGAACCACGCTAACGCCGCACCGGACCTTTGATTCGTTAAGCAATTCTATTTCTTTAAATCGATGAGTAAGATCCAATATAACCGCTTTACCAACAGAATTGCCCGACAGACTTGAGCCGGCTCCCCGCGGCAGAATCGGAATATTATATTTATTGCAAACATTGAGGGCCGTCTTTATCTCGTCAATATTTTCCGGGATTACGACTGCAAGCGGGGTTATCTAATACAAACATGCGGCGCTGCTGTACAACTGTAACGTAACTGGGTCCCACCTGACTTTTTCTTTCAATTTCA
>JBAYWA010000025.1:0-10658 GCA_041674325.1 Melioribacteraceae bacterium
CATTATCATCATAATAATCGGATTGCTGATGACAATTTATACGGGATTCGATTATGTAACTAAAGAGAAAGTGGTTGATATTGGAAGCGTTGAGATCACAGCAGATAAGGAGCATTCCGCTAATTGGTCTCCATTTATCGGTATCGGGACAATGATAATAGGCGGAGTCCTCTTCATTTCAGGCAGGAAGAAATAGTTCTGTCTCAGTGCGGATTTTTTTCCATATGAAAGAAGCCGGATGATTAATGTTTCTTAGCACAACATTAATCATAAACCGGAGAAATATCGTCTGACTCGGGACAATTCAAAACGAAAGAGATTATTATTGATATATTCTGGAATAATTACAAATCCCAGGCAATTGCTGAGACACTTCACCATTGCAACCATTGGGCTTATCGGATTAATTCTTGTTTTCCTTCTTACAAATCAAAGTGGCGCAGGTATAACTCCCGATTCTGTTGCATATATTTCCGCAGCTAGAAATTTAGCCGAAGGCAATGGATTGCTTACTTATAACGGATTATATCTGGTTGTTCAGCCTCCTTTATATCCAATTCTGCTTGCCATAATAAAAACAATTACATTAACAGATCCCATGATTTCGGCTGGCTATGTGAATGGGGTTCTCTTTGGTCTCATAGTGTATTTATCGGGTTTATTTTTATTTCGCATTCTGAATTCATTTTTTCTAACATTTTTAGGAACAGTATCGGTCCTTATTTCATTCACACTTATACAATCTTCCGTGATGGCGTTGTCGGAACTGCTTTTTATATTACTCCTGCTTCTGTTTTTATATTTTTTCGGTTCTTATCAAAAAAAGCGGGATCAGTTTTCCCTATTCCTCTTTTCAGCATCGGCGGCGTTATCATGCCTCACCCGTTATACTGGAATCGTGATTATTTGCACAGGGATGGCCGGTATTATATTTATGATTGGAGACAGCAGAAAAAAAAAGATCCTGAATTCTATTGTTTTTCTGTTAATAACAATAATCCCAATCTCTATTTGGATAGTCAGAAATTATTTTATCTCCGGAACGCTTGTTGGAATAAGAGCTGCCTCTTCTTATTCATTAGTGGAGAATTCGGAATTTTTCATTAGCACTATCCTCCACTGGTTTACAGCTTCGCAATCATTATTCGCCTATTCATTACTCATTCTTTCAATACCAATGATTTGGATCGTCTTTGGATTTGTCAGCGGCAAATCAGCAATGAAAGAATCAGTGAATCTTATAGGCCCCTGTTTTCTCTTTTTAATCCTCTATGCCGGCACCATCATCATTTCTTCAACGACAACCGCCTACGACAGGATAGGTGAACGGCTGCTTTCTCCTATATATATTCCGGCAATATTGATCTCATTTTTTATTATCGACAAAATTCAATTATGGCTGACGAGTTTTTCCTCCCGAAAATTAGTTGCCCTGTCATTAGTCAGTTGCATCGCATTGCTGATGATATACCCGGTTGAGAAGACGCTTGCCTTTCTTACAGAGTATTTTACTCTTCACGGGTCCGGGTACAATAGCAAATCGTGGCGGGAAAGTGAAACCATAGAATATCTTTTGCAGCATGACTTGCCCGGAAATCATTACTCTGTCTATAGTAACGAACCCGAAGCTGTATATATTTTTACGAATGTAAGGTCAAAGCGCAGTCCGGCAAAAAAATTCTATAACTCTCCCCAGCTTTATAATACAGCTTTAAATCAAAGCAATGGCTGGCAACACGGCGAAAATGTTTGTCTGATCTGGTTTAATAAAAATGACCGGAGTTTTCTTTTTACTATTAAAGAACTTAAAATTCAGGTTAATATGACTCAGATCGCGCATCTGCGTGATGGAGAGATCTATACTTTTTCCCAGAACCGATAAAATCCTCTTATGTTTTCAGATATAGGCAATCTTAATTACTCATCCCTTTTTCATCCCTTTGGTCTATTGTCAGATCATTCATTTATTACTATTATCCTACAACAAAGTTGCTCCTAAAGCAGGATAACAAATGACATTTAGAAAAAGTACTACTGTCCGGCAATTTGCAATTTCCACACCTTCAATGAAGGAAAAATGGGATATCAGGAAAGCAAAGCTCAAAAAAAAATATCCCAGTTTAACCGATAGCGACTTGCGCTATGATGAAGGGAAAAGAGGAGTTATGTGGGAAAAAATTCAGGTAAAACTAAATTTGAGTAAAGAAGAATTACAGAAGATAATCTCGGCAAGTTAAGACTCAACAGCATAAACAGTATATTATATAAAGGAGAAGGTAATGAGTAAGGGACAGGACAGCAAAAAGGGTTCCAAAAAAGAACCAGCCAAGACGATGAAAGAGAAAAAAGCCGCTAAAAGAGATAAGAAGAACGAAAAGATGAATCACAGTATTCTAAATCAATGACAATTCTGATAATTGCAGATTATCGCACCTTCGATTATTACTATATATAATAGATAGTAAATTGCAGAATAATTCAGCACGGACAGGAATCAAATTCGTAATCAATTTGCCGAAATATATGAAGAGCATCCGGTACGCTCAAATCTGTTGAAACTATGCTCCGGATTCCTAACCTCCCGCCGAAGCTTTCAATCCGTAAGATTCGAAATGGGATATTATCTGCCCAAGGTTTTCTTTCCCCGGTTCTTCAAGATTATCAGCATTAAACTCAATACCCAGTTTTTTATATTTCTGCTGGGCGATATTGTGATAAGGAAGAATGTTGATTTTTTTCCTTCCGCCTGAAAGAGAGCTTATGAACCGGGCAGTCTGATCTATATTCTTCGGATTGTCGTTAACTCCGGCGATAAGTGGAATTCGTATATTTATTTCGCTTCCGTTTTCAGAGAGTGTCCTAAGATTGGAGAGAATAAGTTCATTGCTTACTCCCGTCCATCGCTTGTGAAGATCCGGATCCATCATTTTGAGATCATACAGGAACAAGTCCGTTCTTTTAGCGGCTTCGAGTAAAACCTCAGTTTTCACAAAACCCGCAGTATCAATTGCGCGGTGAATTCCTTTTTTACCGCATTCATCTAATAGTTCAAATAAAAATTTCGGCTGAAGCAGGGGTTCTCCTCCCGAGAAAGTCACACCCCCCTCGGATGAATCCATAAACACCGTTTCTCTAAGGATTATTTTAACGATATTTTCTGATGTCTCTATTCGTCCCGACATCTCTGTGGCTGTAGTAGGGCAAACATCCGCGCATTTTCCGCAGACTTTGCATTTAGAATTATCTGTAACAATTCCTTCTTCAGTCAGTATGCATGCTTTCTCCGGGCAATTTTCAACGCAGGCGCTGCAGCCGATGCATCTGTTCTCAGAATATAGTTTCTGAACTTTGTGCGAGATACTTTCGGGATTATGACACCAGGCGCATTGCAGGTTACATCCCTTGAAGAATACGGTTACACGGATCCCCGGACCGTCATTTATAGAGTATCTCTTTATATCGAAAATAAAACCTGATTCCATTTAAACTTCCCTATTCAAGAATAATCACGCCATCACAAATATTAAAATTCGTCGTTCTCAGTCCTTTCAATTACCTCCTGCTGCAAATCCGGATTCATATCGTTGAAATAGTCGCTGTATCCGGCCATTCTAACCAGCAGATCCTTATAATCTTCTGGAGTCTGCTGAGCGGCGATTAATGTGGCGGTGTCCACAATATTGAATTGAACATGATGACCGCCTAGAGAGAAGTAGCTCCGTATCAGTTTGCCTAATTTTTTAATGTCCTCCTCTTTTTTCAGAAGACTCGGCAGAAACCGGATATTAAGAAGCGTGCCGCCGGATTTAGTCTGATCAAGTTTCGCTAATGATCTGACAACTGATGATGGACCATGTGTATCGGCACCGTGCGAGGGAGATGTACCATCGGAGATCGATTTGCCTCTGAGCCGGCCGTTGGGAGTTGCGCCCAGGACTTTTCCGAAATAAATATGGCAGGTAGTAGAGAGCATGTTAAGATGGAATGTCTCCCCTTTAATGTTTGGTTTACCGTCAATTGTTTTTAAGAGGTCATTATAAACTTTCACTGCAATTTCATCCGCGTACTGATCATCATTGCCGAAAAATGGAGTTCTGTTCAGGATTGTCTGTCTGAGAAATTCATCCCCTTCAAAATTGCCCGATACCGATTCAAGCAACCGTTCCATTGAAAATGTTTTCTCTTCAAAAACATGCTTTTTAATCACAGAGAGACTATCCGTAACCGTAGCTAATCCCGTGCATTGTATATAATTCGTATTATACCGGGGACCTCCGTCATAATAGTCTTTTCCCTTTGTGATGCAATCCTCTATCAATACAGAAAGGAATGGCGCCGGGGCATATTTTGCAAACATCCGGTCAATATAATTACTGACCGAAATTTTCAGATTGACTATATACTCGAGTTGCTTCATAAAAGCCGAGTAGAGTGTTTCATAACTGATAAATGTTCTTGGATCTCCGGTTTCAATTCCGACTTTCATTCCCGTCATCGGATCAATTCCGTTATTCAGAGTCACTTCAAGTATTTTCGGAACATTAAGATATCCGGTCAGGATGTAGGCCTCTTTTCCAAAAGCCCCTACCTCAATGCAGCCGCTGCATCCACCTTCACGTGCATCCTTAAGAGATTTCCCCTGAACCAGTAATTCCTGAATGTAGATATCTGGATTAAAGACAGACGGGTAGCCGTGTCCCTGTCTTATTACTCTTGCGGCAGCATGTAAAAAATTATCAGGTGTTTTAGAACTAATATGAACAGAGTTTCCCGGCTGCAGAATATGAAGTTCCTCAATCACTTCAAGAAGCATGAATGAAACTTCGCTTACCCCGTCGCTTCCTTCAGGTCTAACGCCGCCAATATTTATGTTGGTGAAATCATTGTAAGTCCCGCTCTCTTTTGCCGTAATACCTACTTTTGGAGGAGCCGGATGATTATTAACTTTGATCCAGAAACATGAGAGAAGTTCTTTAGCTTCATCTCTTGATAAAGTTCCTTCAGCAATTTCTTTCTCATAGAAAGGAGCCAGATGCTGATCAAAATGGCCGGGATTCATAGCATCCCATCCGTTCAGCTCTGTTATTGTTCCTAAATGAACAAACCAGTACATCTGAATTGCCTCCCAAAAATTTCTCGGGGCATTTTCAGGAACCCGGCGGCAGACCTCCGCAATTTTTTTCAATTCATCACGCCGTTTCGGATCTCTTACAGCTTCAGCTAATTGTTCGGCATATTCAGCGTGTCTTCTGGCAAAAAGTATCGCAGCATCACACGAAATCTGCATCGCCTTCAGTTCATCCGCCTTATCCGTGGCTTCAGGATCGTTCAGGTAATCGAGTCTCGATAAGTGTTCCGCTATCTCCTTCTTGAAATCGTCCATTCCCTTTTTATAGATCTTGCCGTCTAAAGCAGTGTGCCCGGGAGCTCTCTGCTCCATAAACTCTGTGAAGATACCGGCCTCGTATGCAAGGCGCCATTCTTCCGGAACATGATTAAAGATTCTTTCTCTCTGCGTTTTTCCTTTCCAGAATGGAATTATCTCTTCCTCGTATATCTTAATGTCCTTTTCATCCACGGCGTAGCGCTGCATTTCTCTTGTGTTCAGCACATTAAGATCTTCGACGCTGTGGCAGGTCAATTCCGGAAATGTCGGAACCGCTTTTGGTTTGGGTCCTCGTTCACCCACTATCAGTTCATCGTCGCCAATATAGATTGTCTTCTTCTCACAGTGATCCAAAAACTGCAGTGCCCTTAATATAGGGGTCGGATACTTTCCATAGTTCTCCTTATAGAAATCAGTCTGATGAATCGCTCTTTCTATGGAGATTGATGGTTCCGTTTCAAAACTGAGTTTCCGCAATCTCCGTACCCTCTCGTTCATACCCGGACCTCCTTTTTTCTCGGCCGGCTGATAAAAATTCCCTTCGGAAGAAGCTGTTCTCTCAGGCACTTCGGAGTGTTTTATTATTTTCTCAAACATTTTAGTAGCCCTTTTAGATTGGCAAATTACTCTTTATTTAAAAAGAAGATGCGGTTCTGATTTTCCAGAACTGCGCAAAAGGGAAATAATGAGAATTTAATTATAGAACATCAGACAGGCGTATAAGCGTCTGTAGTTTTTGAGGAAGCTGGGGTGGATCTCTTCTATTTCTGTATACTTCATTTTCATATGTATGAAATGTACGTTTTAACCGTAATATTTTCAATCCCATTTTTAATTAGTACTTTCTGCCGAATTAATCCGGTGATATTAAGCAATTATCTCTTCCATGAAAGTGAATTTCCCTCCGCTGACAATGCAATAAATTGAATAAATCTTCTTTTCCTTATGTGGAAGTTTTTGTCAATTAATTTTTTTTCGCCTCTTCGAATTGGGTCATAAAGACCAACTTCTTCTTGACAATTCGAATTTTTGGATTTAGATTTTAACTAATTAACTTAAAACCCTTCTATTCCATTAGTGGAATTTTTCTTCTTATCCGGTAAAATATATTTCCGTTTCCGCCTGTTCCAGAATTGAGTCTACGGAAAATTCCGATTCGGAATTTTTCTTATCCGGCATTAAAAACACGGGAGTGATTATGTCAATTCAAATTAATTTTTCCGGAATTACTTTTCCAATTTTAACAACCTTTCTAATATTTACAATGTCAAGCATTATTCGTCCTCAGCAGATAGGGGAGGATTTGACTGGCAGATTCTATTTCACACTGCAAGGCAATAGAATTTCGGGCGCGGAATACCCCAATCTCTTTAATGCATATAAGGCCACCGGTCCGGCGGCACACAATTCTTATTACGTCGGAACGCTCGACGCCCCCAGCGGAAGCATCGGTTTCGGAGGGGCCCTCGGATATAACGCCGGTCCCGGAATTATTACCTTTGGATATGAACTGGAATTCTCATACATAAAACATCCCGACGCAAAAGAGATGCTTGAAGAGGATCTTTTTGACGGCTCAAATTTTAACATGGAGCATTACTCGACTCAGTTTACGCAGACAGGAAGGCAAAATACTGCACTGCTGGCAAGCGGTTTTTTCGGAATGTTCCCTTTCAGTGATTTTCAACTCGGTTTTTATATCTCGGCGGGAGTGGGTTACGGCTGGCAGTCGTTTAATTCTGCTGCCACTCAATATGCAGGGAGTAAGGGCTATAACACCAATACCGCAGGTGAAAGCGACTGGTTCGATCTGGGCAACTATGAAGGGAACGGTGATTACAGTCGCGGTTCTGTAATTTATTTCGTAGGTCTCGCCTCCGAATTTTACATAATGAAAAATATCAGTCTGAAACTGGATTATAAATATATCGCCAGTTCCTACACGAAGGAGAATGTTTTAATCAGCAGCGGCGCTGTTAATGTGTATCAGAATTCAAAAAGTTATGAATACACTTTTGCAAGCAAATTAGCACTGGGTGTTTCTTATTACTTTGATTAGTAGATGAGGAAATCCTGGGCGTAAATAGTTTATATCAGATTTTCAGGAGATCCGGTGATAATTATAAGGATGCACCCGGTTTTTCTAAAATATTTTCCTCTCTTCCCGACGTCAATTTATATTGAGGAGCATTTATGAAATTTTCAAAAATCTTTGATCTCAGACCTGTCGCAATTTTATTCTTATTGTCGATAATAATTTTTAATTGCAAGGGAACCGATTCCGAAAATCCCGCCGAGCCGGCAGCTGCCAATTATTCCGGAACCTGGGCGGGAACCATAACTTCCAATATGATTTCAACGCCCGCGCCTATATCAATCACAATTTTCCACACGAACAATTCTATAACTGGAAGCTATGAAGTGATAACCGGAGCTTCGGGCACAGTAGCCGGCTCCGTAAATAAAAACGCTATAACATTCACTTTGACTCAGACTACCCAGGGATGTACGGGAAGTTTTTCCGGTCAGGGAACATTCAACGGCACATCAATGATATTTACTTATTCGGGAAATGACTGCTGGGGGACTCATTCCAACGGAAACGGAAATGTTACGAAGTATGAAGTATCAGCCGATGTTATCTGCCCTCTCTACGTAGGTCAAAGCTGGCGTTATATCGATTCGAATTTTTCCTCAACCGGGGCTTTTACTGGAGCCGATTCAAGCAAATTAGGAATAATTGCGAAAGGCACCTACAGTGTTCAGGGACAAAATGTTGAATTATATCATTGGAACTGGATAAATCCTAAAACCAATAAACCGCAGGCTTATTCCTGGCTGGAAAGAAACAACAGCGACGGACTCAGTTTATACGGCGGATATTTCAGAAACAGCGCTCAACTCTTCCCAAAAATGTTAAGTATTAAATTCCCCGTCAACGCTGGCGATACGTGGAATTCACCCCGTTGCGTTTTTAATGTGAATGATTCAACATTCAAAATAGCGGATACAGTAAAATATACCAGCACGTCTGTAAGCGAAAATTTTCAAACTCCCGCAGGAGTATTTAATTGTTATGCATATAATTACCAGCGTAGCTATACGAGCGCCGGTCAGACAATGACCGATAATATCTACTCTTATTACGCGAAGAATAAAGGTTATCTCGGGATGATTGTAAAGACAAACGGGATCGTCAGATTTAAGAAAGTTCTTAAAAAATAATCGGTTGCGCGGCTATTTTTCAGGGATTCCCGGTTTTGTTGAATTATCGAAATCCCTTCAGCATAATTAATTTTGAATTCTTCCCCCGCATCCTTATATTTCGGTCATCAACGAAATGAAATATGACGGAATCAACAAATATATTTAAAGCCCTCTCTGATAAGAACAGGCTGCGCATATTAAAGATGCTGCAGATAAAGCCTCTTTGTGTCTGCGAAATAACGGATGTCCTGCAGTTGGCAGCATCTACAGTCTCTCAACATCTAAGCATTTTAAAGAAAGAAGGATTCATTTTAGAAGATAGAGACGGTAAATGGGTGAACTATCTGATCAACCAAAGACCTGGAGACCAGAGAGTATCTGCTATTATGAGCCAGCTGGATTTCTGGCTGGGAGATAGTCAGTTGATCGAATCAGACAAGCAGAAAGTTAAAGTAGTGGACCGTTTTAAAGTTTGCGGTATATAGTTTTTTTTGCTCGAACAATTCGGTGAATGACGAATTAATGGAAAGGGACAACCATTTGAAAAATAAAATATTAATACTCTGTACAGGCAACAGCTGCAGGAGCCAGATGGCTGAAGGATTTCTGAAATCATTTGACTCCCGGCTTGAAGTTTTTTCGGCAGGAACAAAGCCATCGAACCTGGTCCATCCAAAGGCAGTGCAGGTAATGAAGGAAGAAGGAATTGACCTCTCCTCGAATTATCCTAAGAATGCCGATCTTTTCTTGAATGAAAAAATCGACTTCGTAATTACTGTCTGCGATAACGCAAAAGAATCCTGCCCCCTCTTTACGGGAAAAGTGGGAAAGCGGCTCCACATAGGCTTCGAAGATCCGGCAGAAGCAACCGGGACGGAGGAGGAAATTCTGGTTGAATTCAGAAGAATTAGAGATGAGATTAAAAAAGATTTTTTCAGTTTCTATAACGAAAATTTAAGGAGTTAAATAATGATGAATATTAAAGTTCTGGGCTCGGGCTGTACAAATTGCAAGAATCTGGAAAACCTATGTAAAGAAGTCGTTGCTGAAAATAATATAGATGCGGCAATAGAAAAAGTAACTGATTTAAAAGAGATAATGGGTTACGGCGTGATGAGCACACCGGGACTTGTAGTAAATGGAAAAGTGATTCATACCGGAAAGCTCCCCACAAAATCAACTTTGAAGCACTGGTTAATTGATGAGCCGGGAAAAGGATAATCATTACTGAAGAAGCAAAATGTTTAAGAATGAAGGGATCATAATAAACGGAATCAGACATCTTTCGCCCAGAGAGGTATTGGCAGAATGCTTGAATGGCGCGCTCCTGATTGATTTGAGAAGAGATTTCGAATATCATTATAAATCATTCGACGTTCCCGATGTTGTTTGCCTAAGACCCGATATATTAAAAGAGAAAATTGAGGATGTTCCAAAAGATATACCGATCATCATTGCAGATAACGCCGGGTTGAGAAGCCGTGAGATGGTTGAATTCCTGATAGAAAAAGGCTTCGAAAATGTGGCTAATCTGATCGGCGGGATGTTTGAGTGGGATAAATACGGCTTACCTTTATTGATCAACAATAAAGAGATGCTTAGCGGGTCCTGTCTGTGCGTCTTAAGAAAGAAAAAATAATTTGTCAGAGATAAGGAGATAATGTGAGTTCAATTACAAAAAAACTTTCATTCCTTGACAGATATTTAACATTGTGGATATTTCTTGCAATGTTCATCGGAGTACTCTCCGGTTATCTGTATCCGGGAATCGCCAAATTCTGGGAATCATTAAAATCGTCGCCGGAAAGCACTACCAATATTCCAATTGCAATTGGATTGATTTTAATGATGTATCCCCCGCTGGCCAAAGTTAAGTATGAAGAGCTCGGAGATGTATTTAAAAATGTAAAAATACTTTCTCTTTCACTTGTCCAGAACTGGATTATTGGACCAATTCTTATGTTCTTTCTTGCCGTTATATTTTTGCAAGACTATCCGGAATATATGGCTGGCTTGATTATGATAGGACTTGCAAGATGTATTGCAATGGTTATTGTGTGGAATG
>JBAYWA010000026.1:0-10516 GCA_041674325.1 Melioribacteraceae bacterium
AGATAGAATTGGAATCAGCATTAAGTCCACTCGGCGATTGCCAGGTTCCGTTATCCTGCATTCCCCCTATATATTCATTGAAGCCCGGTTTCTTGTCGGCGCCGTAGAATTGAGTTGTATTATATCCGCCGTTGCCCGCGGTATTATTTACGGAATTTCCGAACCAGTGCAGTCCTCCGTCGGGAGAATAGGACACTCCTCCGTCGTTGCCGTTTACAATCCAGAATGTGCCGGATGTGGATGAGATGGGAACCATAATAAGGTTGTGATGATCCACGTGAACATACGGCTTGCTATATTGACCATATCCGTCCGTGACGTGTAAGAAGTCGGCGTTGCGTGTTGTTGATGTTCCCCCGTCCGGGGAGATCACGGCTTTCCAAATATCTATGCCGCCGAAGAAAACAATCTTTTCGTTAAAAGGATGAACAGCGATTGTATTATCATACCATCCCTGACTGCCGAGCCAATTCTGTGTTACTCCGTTGGAAGAATTAACTTGAAGCCATGATCCGCCTTTGTCTTCGGAGAGATACAAAGCGGAACCGGAAGTTGTCTGCGCGCTTGCGTAGATATAATTTGGATTTTTAGACGAGATCGCGATTTCAATTCTTCCGCTGGTTGTAAGACCGTCTCCGGTTTTAAACCAGTTAATACCGCCGTCGGTTGATTTAAAAATCCCCTCATTGTTTACGGAGCAATATTGAATTGAAAAATCGAGCGGATCAGCTTTTAAATCCTGTATCCTTCCGGAAGTGACTTTGTCTGAAAATATTCCCGGGGGGACCGCCCACGTTGTTCCCCCGTCTGTTGAGCGCTGAACAGTGCTTTGATTTGTACACGCCAGAACAATGGAGGGATTAGTCGGGTGAACAATAATTCTATTAATATTTCTGAAATCAAAATTTGCGGTTGAGGCTAATTGTGTCCAGGATTCGCCGTGATCGATGGATTTAAAAATTCCCGCGCCGTTAACCGCGTCTATATTATTAAATCCCTCTCCGGTGCCGCAGTAAATAATATCCGGATCAGATTGCGCTTGAACCAGAACGGTAGTTGCAAGATTCGGCAGACTTCCTGTTTTGTTTATCCACGTCGCCCCGGCATCCGTTGTTCTCCAGATTCCGCCGCCTACCGATCCGGCGAACCAGGTTCTGTGTGTCGCGTCCGATTGATCAACTATTATTCCGCGGGTTCTGCCGCTCACATTTCCGGGACCCCTCTCAAACCAATTTAAATCGGCGGATTTAGAAAGACGGCTCCGGGCCTTAGACTTAGTCAGTTCCTCCATTAAATAATTTGCCGGATATTCCGGGGCGGATTTTCCGGCTCGCGTCCTTATCTCATTCTGGAACTGAGCGAACATATTCGGCTCATCAAATTTCTCGCCCCCCTTTATCCTTTTTTTCTTTTCGGAAACAGCTCCGCCGGTTTTTTTGTGAGCCCCTCCTTTCTGATAATAGTGCATCCGGAAAACATTAGGGCTTTTATCCTGGGCAAAAATATTTTGCGCCAAGAACGCTGAAACGAAAAAAGAGATTAACGAAATACCGAAAAATCTGGATCTATTCATTTTCTATTTGACCTTTTCATTGGATTTTATCTTTGTGAAGCCGGCTTTAGTGCCGACCTGGTTCCGGAGCTTACATCATAAATGTAGCCGGAGATGTTATCGTCATCTTCAGCGGAAACAATGCCGTGTGTGACCGTTACTTCAATGTGAGATTTGTCTTTCCAAAATACGCGCCCCGAGGAGAATCCATCTTCGATTACTATTACTTCCCCTTTAATATCATAGACAAAGAATCGAAGAACCGGATTGGGATTAAGCGAGGTTGATTTGGATTGTCCGACTATCAGCGCGTACGTTGAATCGGAATTGTAAAACGTTTCGGATGAAGCGCCGAATCTATCCGCCGAAAACTTTTTTAGAATTACCTCTTTTTCCGCCGAGGTTTTTTGAGAAGCCGCGCACCCGGTTAATAAAATAATCATAATTAAAGAGACGAAAGACTTTTTCAACATATCATCACGCAATTTTTCTCGAATAAGTTTGACGGCGTTCTTTGATATTCAAGATAAAACAGTGGGTCTAAATTGGCAAGGTATATTGCTGTTCGTCCACAAAGAATGCTATGAATTCAATTTGCTGATAAAAGGCGAATCGCACCGCAGCAGATAAATCCAAAAAAAACCGGCCATTAAAAAGCCGGACTTTATTTATAATCATTTAAATGTTAATTACATATCCAGCCAATATGAAAATTTGACCATGAAGATATCGTCTCCTTCGGAATTCCAAAGATTTTTGAAATCCCTCGTTAAATTAAAATCCCCGGCGTCGTCAAAACTGGTTTGATTATGCGACCAGACGAAATAAAATATCGAACCCGGCAGAACTTCCCACCTTAATACCGCATTGCCTCTAAGTGATTTGAAGTTAAAATCAGGATTCCCGAGCCTGAACTGTGCCGCGGGTCCGGTTCCGTCTGGATCAACCGCGTATTCATTTTTGTTTTTATCAAACATAATAGAGGATCCGTTCTCGCCGTAATAATTCATCTCTATTGATTTCGGTTTTGCAACTTCTTTGAACTCGCTGTATTTGCCGACGGCAATGAAAGGTTGCATAAACAGCTGCAGGCTGAGAGCGGGAGTAAAAGTCCAGTTAAGTCTAATGTTGGCTGAAACGGAATTCTGTTTTATTC
This sequence comes from Melioribacteraceae bacterium, assembly GCA_041674325.1. Classification (GTDB taxonomy): domain Bacteria; phylum Bacteroidota; class Ignavibacteria; order Ignavibacteriales; family Melioribacteraceae; genus Fen-1258. The sequence goes on from JBAYWA010000026.1 coordinate 2,709, forward strand.
TGGCAAGCACATAACGGGTTTTAAATGTGTTAACCGCAAAAGCATCGGAAAAATTTCCAATCCATTGTCTTTTTTCGCTATTGTTATCATACTGGGGTCCAATGCTGAAAGTGAGCCGAGTATTAGGTTTCCATTGAATCTCGGTTCCGATCGATTTATAAACTCCGCCGATCGCGTCCTTTGCGTAAGTGCCCATTATTTCAAAGACAATATTTTTCCGGCTGTCTGAATTAATCTCAAAATTAACCTGATACTCGGAAGGCTGAATCACAAGAGGGCCGCCGCGGGTTATGTTTTTGTTTATCGATTCAAAATTGTAACTGGCGACAAGTCCAAGGTCCCAATAATTCGTAAAAGTAAAACTTGTCCTCGTCCACAAAAAATTGTTTAGCAGATTACCTTCAAAATCATAATTGCGCGCGATGGTAATGTAGATCTGCTTGCTTCTGAATAAACTGTCCGGCTCAAACCAGCGGTAGCCGAGGACCAGGTGACCGTTCAATTTATCGGCATTGAATTGAAAACCAAGATCGTTGTTTTCAAAACCGGGGGAGACGGCGCCCAAAGCGGCGTTAAAATAAAACGCCCCGCTCTGTTTGTTTAGCATAACCCTTCCGTACCATCCGCCAAGCGAAGTTCTTTCCGGATCGAACGTAGCGTATGTAGCATCAGGTCTTTGAAAATATCTGTACGGTTGTTTCTGCAGTCTTTGCATAAATTCTTTTGTGCCGTTAATGTACGAACCGGCAAAAGCGCCGGCGAGCGCAAATCCCTTCTCTTCTCCCAGCATAGTCCAACCGTCAAAACCGAATGAGTATGCATTTTGGGCTAGTCTGTTTTTAAGAGGATTGTCATTTAAACTTCTGTTGACGGCTGTCATCATAAATCCGAGAGCCTGATCTCCGCCGTTAAATTCTTTTCTAGTCCTTAGAACGCCATAATGTGTTAACGGTTCAACTTCTTCTTCTGTTTTTATTCCATTATTAAAAAGTGATGCGTAAGTTCTCTCCGTAACGGCGCTTATAGCGCCTATAGTTGTGGTTTCATCCAATTTGCCGGTCAATTTAGCCGCCCCGAGAATTCTCGACTCCGTAGGATAGTCTGTATACTGAGCGGAAGATACAGTTCCCTGGGGCGCGTGTCCTATCCTTCTTGAATAAAAAAGTTCGGGCCAGCCGAAATTAAATCCCCAGTTATTGTTAATTCCGCCGATTCCGAAATAAAACGTATTTGATCCTTCTATAAAGAACGGTCTCTTCTCTTCAAAGTAGGATTCAAAAGCCGAAAGATTTAATACCGCCGGATCAACTTCAACCTGTCCAAAATCGGGATTAAGTGTTGCGTCAATATTTAAATTGCTGCCAAGTCCCACTTTTATATCTGCTCCGAGCGTGGTTCTGTATTGATTCGACTTATAGAACGGATCATTCGGATCATGAGCCAGAAATTGTGATTTCTGTACGACATAAGGAAGCACTTCGAATCTCTGTTTTGGTTTTACTCCGGCCAATCCCTCCAGCGAGGCAAAGCGCGAAACAAAACCGCTCTCCTTTTTGGGGACCATAACCAAAAACGATTTTTCATTATTACGTTTTATTTCTCTTGTGAAATTTACGCCCCAGGTCATCTGTCCAACTTCTTTAAATCTAAGTTGGGAAAAAGGAATTTTCATCTCGACGAACCAGCCGGTTTCATCTATAAAAGTCTTAGCCTCCCAGACCCCGTCCCAGGTTTCGTCATCCCAGCTGTCGTTGAAGAGAACGCCGTCTACCATTGTGCCCCCGGCATTAACGCCGAAATAATTACCCGTGCTCTTATCGTTAAACGGATCAACATAAAATCCAAACCAGTCAGAATTTGTATAACCATCGCGTCTTGCGAGACTGGCATCGATAAATTGGGGTTGTGTATCGTGAAGATAAGCGGCGACGTAAAGATTGTCCTCGTCGTAGGCAATCCACACTTCGGTTTTCTCGGTTGCCGGCGCCCCTTCTACCGGGTCTTTCTGAATGAAATCTTTTATAGACTCACTCTGCCAGATTGACTCGGTAAGCTTTCCGTCCAGGTTTATAGGAAGATCTTTAATTTTATATGCAAAGACTGCTTTTTGTGATCCCGGTTTTACCTGGCGGTAAATGGGTTTACCCGAAGCAAAAGCTATTACCGGAATGGATAGTAATAATAGATGTTTCAGATATCTATTCATGAGTTCTCTTTCATTAAATGAATGTGACAACGGGTATTTAGACTAACGAGAGATGAAAAGGTTGGATTTTCTGTCTCGGAAAATTTTTTGCCGGCAAAACAAAAAAGCCCGGTTCGTCTCCGGACCGGGCTCCCGAATCTTGAATAAAAGTCTGTTTTATTCTTCTTCTTTTTCTTTCTTCTCTTTCCCCTTCATTTTTTCCATTCCGGGAAGATTAAATTCTTTGGCGAGCTTTCCGATCTTGCTCATATCAATTTTACCTACAATGTTAACGCATGAAACTTTCCCGTACGACTCTGCGGATTCCTGATCCTTGTGGTTTTTAGATAATGAAAGAATCGTCAATCCGGCAAATTCGCCGTCCGGGGATTTCATGACATAGATATTTGTCAGGTTGCTGTGACTGTTTGTTCTTACTATCCGGTCCCATTTTTTCCCCAGGAGATTTTTATCCATATTATCTAACGCTCCCTCCATGTTCTCCACACTGCCTTTGTCAATCTTATACTCGTTTACCTGAACGAGCTTTAATCCGCCGATAAGATCGCCGGCATCATCGCTCTCCCCTTCGGCCATTCCCGACACCATCTTCAAGAGAGTTTCCTCAAGATAGACTTCGGAAAGCGAGACCGCGTTTTTAAAACCGGCGATATCTTTGTAATTGAAATAGCCGGGATATTTTGAATAATCCTCTTTCTGCTGGGCGGACAGACTAACGCCGAACAGAACGAATAATACGAGAAGTGCTTTAATTGGTTTCATTTTTATCTCCTTCTAATAAGTTATTTACAATTCCAGCGCTTTGATGAAATGGCTTTGCCACCGCATTGCCAAGAACTTCTTTCTCCAAAGTTGTGTGTGTTTCTTTAAATATTTTTCCTACAAGCGCAAGCGCGTATTTAGCCTGTTTGTCTGCGGCGGCGATTTCGCCCGGACTGTAATTATATTGAATCGGTTTGTTGATTATAAGCGAGGCGACAATTGCTGCGATTAGTATCACGCTTGCGGAGGCTGTAATCAGCGGTCTTGCTAAAGCCACATAAAGCAGATCATATAAAAATCCGGGTTTGCCGCCGGATTCCGCCGCCGCCCCGATCTCGATGGATTTTAAAAGTTCGCGCGGAACTTCTTCCTCCCCCAGCGCTCTAACTTCACCGGCGGTTTTTTTATACTTATTCAGAATTTCTCTGACCTCGCGGTTGCGGTAGGCCGCCCCCATTACTTTAATTCTATCGGCAAGGGAAGCGTCTCCATATGCGACCGAAATTATCTTGTCCAGCAGCTCTTCCGATATTTCAAACGACTTCTTGCGGTTCATAATCTTTTAATTCCTCTTGTAATTTCTTTCTTGCCCTTAGCAGATTAACTTTTACCGAATTTAACGGCAGATCAAGTGCGGTTCCTATCTCTCTGTATTTAAGTCCCTCAATTTCATAAAGAACAAAAACGCTTCTCAGATTTTCCGGCAGCCTTTGAATCGCCTCTTTTACTTTCGATGCCATCATTTTAAAATGTGTTGTTAAATATGGATTATCTTTATTGCTGTTGGTGCTGTATGTCTCTTCAAAAATTTCATCTATCTCATCCTCGCGTTTAAAAGCAACCGAACGCCGCCTCAGGTAATCGATGCATAAATTGTTGGTTGTTCTCAGTATCCAGGTTTTTGCCGCAAGTATGTTGAATTTGTCTATGTTCTGCCATATTCTTATCATAACTTCCTGGGTGACGTCATCCGCGTCCATCCTGTTTCTCAGCATGTATAATGAATATGTATAAATTTTGTTTTTATACTGCTGAATTAAAAAACGATATCGTTGTTCTTCTAGCATATTTGTTTTTCTACATTACAGACGAAACCGGATACTCTATTGTTACATAGTTTATTAAGAATTATTTTTAAACGAAATTTAGAAAGGAATTTACAATGTCTGACAGTAAACCGGAACCGGGCACAATCGGGTGGACAGACCTTACGGTCCAAAACGCCGACGAGATCCGCGATTTTTACAGCAAAGTAACGGGATGGAAGCCAAAACCGCTGTCGATGGGGCAATATAACGACTATGTGATGAATACCCCTCAAACTGAGACCAGCGTGGCGGGGATTTGTCACGCCCGGGGCGTTAATGCCTCGCTGCCGCCTCAGTGGCTTATCTATATTACCGTGGCCGATATAATGGAAAGTGTTTCAAGGTGCAATGCCCTCGGAGGCAAAGTGCTGGCGGAGCCTAAAAATTACGGGGGAATGGGGAGATACTGCGTAATTGAAGATCCGGCGGGAGCCGTCTGCGCCCTGTTTGAGCCGAAAGAATAAACCGGATGGAACTGAGCATAAGATTGAATAAATTGGCATCCTGAAAGAAAAATCGTTTTTTCTAAATAAACTTGATCCTGGATAAGTGTGAATTCGGAAGAAGTAAAAAAAATAGAAAATATTTTCCGGAGCTCGGAATCGCACGATGAATTGTTTGATGCTTTTCAGGGCGCGCTAAGAATCAATCTGACGGATCCGGAAATATATAAAATACTGATTGCCAATCAGGCGCTTTCCACGGATGAAATTAAAATGTTCGCCGAAAAACTTATAAAGGAATTTCCGGAAATAGCTTTCGATCTTTTAATGTGGACCGGAAAAATTCTTGAAAACAAATCGGGCAATTACAATCATCTGGAAGAGTCCTTTAATTATTACAGACGCGCCGGCTCTTCTAAGCCCGAATCCGGGATTCCCCTTCTCAATATTCTTAACTTATATAATTACGATATCGATCTACCCGCCAACGGGATAATCATAGAATTGTGTGAAAAATCCATGGATGCGGTAAGCCGGAAAAGCGAAGTTTATTATGCTTTGTCCGCCCACTATAAAAGATGCGGAGACCGGCTGCGGGAGATAAAATATTTTGCCCTGGCGGAAAAATCACTGGCTAAAGAGGGAGAATAAATCTAAATCGGGAGCCCGCGCTCCGAAAAAGCGTTCTCAGAAACCGAAAATTTTTCATCTCCCCTAGTAATAATATCCTATTGTGAAATAAAAGTAGGTCGGGCTCCACACAATTGCGTTATTCGGCAATGTATTTATAAAATAGAAGCTTTTTCCCACGGAAAAGTCGGCCGGTCCGAGCGGAGTGTTGAATGAGATGGTGGCACCGACGCCATGCTTCAAATCCTTAAAGCGTATATGACCTCTCTCTTCCCAGATAGATCCAAGATCATACCTTGCTTTAACATATGTGTCGAAAAATATTTTGAACGGTATCTTGTACCGGTATTCCAGAGATGTTAGAAAAATCTGTCTGCCGCGGAATTCATTCTCCCTTAAACCAAAAAATGAATTCTGGCCCCCTAGCGAGAACTGCTGGCTCAATGGAAGTGTATTGTCGGCGGTTCCTATCGCGGCCCTGATGCTTAAAGTGTTTATGCTTCTGTAGCTGATTATGTTTTTGTAATCCAAATAAAATTTAGTGTAGCCTATGTCGCCGCCCAGAGCGGTCTGCGCCGTTTCATATGATCCCTTTACGAGAAAGCCGACCGTCGGATACGGATAATCATTCTGAGAATCTATCGAAAGAGAAAAGCGCAGACTCGAAATATCTTTTTTGTAAACCGTACCGGTATAATCGAACTTGTTCTTTATCTCATCCCTCTGATAGCGGGCTTCTATCAGGATGTTTCCGAATTTCTCAACCTGTGCTCCAACGCCAAATGAGCCTCCGTAATAGATCTGGCGGTATTCGCCGGTTTTGCTTCTTGAGGATCTGTTTGCATTCCTGTTCAAATCTTCTTTGTAAACATTTACGTCGTTGAATTCATGAAAAGCCCTGACTTTATATGTGTAGAAAGAATCAAAAACACGGTTTGCCTTCTGCTCTATGCTCAGGGAGCGGTTCCGGGTGCCCCCCGATAGAGTCGCGCCGAACTCCGTTGCCGTTCCGTTAAAATTCTCATCTCTCAGATCAATCGATAATTGGGTGAAATTTTCATTGTCGAATCGCGCGCCGAGTCTTATAACGTTGGAAACTTTCTCGAGCACTTTTAATTTCACTTCATTCACACCGTTCCTCGGAGTGATGGTAAGATCTATCTGATCGAACAGATTGGTGCTACGCAAATTTGTTAATCCGGTCTCGGCAAGATCGTATTTGAATATTTCTCCCTTCTCGAGCGGAAACTCTCGGGTGATGATCCGCTCTCTGGTTTTGATATTTCCCTCAACAATTATCCCGGAGATCATCCCCTCGCTTATTTTTATTCTGAGCTCGCCGGTCTTTCCGTCGAAAGAAATTTTTTCTATTCTCGCGAGCGAAAACCCTTCCCGTTTATACATTCTCAAAATCTCGAGCGCGGCTCTTAATGTCGTACCGGGATTGAATGGTCTGTTCATCAGCCCGGATGTAATTCCGAGCGCTTTTACCATATTGGTGTCCGAAGTCCCCTCAAGATTTATAATATCCACAAGATCGCGCCCGACTCCATTTACAGTCAGAAATGATTTTCCCCCTCTCTCTTCTATTTCAAGTGAAAGATCCTGCCAGGAGCCCTCTCTATAGATATTATATAGGTGATAATATAAATCACCGGTCGACGCGGAATCCTTTGAGGCAATTAAACCGAAAAGTTTTTTAGACGGCTCTCCGGCATTTTCCGCCAGAGTTAAATTCCTGAAAACCTTTTTTTCGGCCGAAAGATTTTTCATAAACGCTTTTTTATATGCCGCGGCAACTTCGGCCGCAACTGGCTTTGCGGAGTCGTATCCGGCTTTCACAACTTGTTTTAGATCAGAAAAATCTGAATTTTTCCTGGAGGCCATCTCGGGCCGGATAATAAAATCGGCATTTTTCAATTGCTGATCATTAAGTATTTTCATTGGTATGCTTACCAACTGATCTGCAATATTCCACGGCACATCAAGTTCTTCTTCCGGATAAAGCGGACTTGAAGCGTCTACCGCCACAACTATATCGGCTCCCAGAGCGCGCGTTTCTTTAGCGGGAACGTTGGCCACCAGACCGCCGTCAATCAGAAAGAGCGAATCTCTTTTGACCGGGGGGAGTAAAAGCGTAACACTCGAACTCGCTCTCATTGCCAGTCCCAACGGGCCCTTATCTATCAGAATCTCTTTCCCGCTTATTAAATCGGCGCTCACCGCGCGGTATCTGAAAAGAAAATTGTCGAAATTATCGTCGGATAGAATAGGGGCGTTGATTGCGAGAAGATTTAAATTATTCGCGGCGCGCTGACCGGAACTTATCGATGTGGGAATAATGGGATTGAGCCCGTCCATTCTGAATGAGATGATAGCGCGGTCTTCCGAAATTTTCTGATCGATGAACAAATCATTCCGGGTTGACTGATTGGGGGAAAAGAAATCGTCCCATCCGGTGTGCCGCAGAAGAGAATCGAGATCGTCTATTGAGTATCCCGCCGAATATAAGCCGCCGACAATGCTTCCCATGCTGGTGCCTACAATGATTTCTATCGGAATATTCTGTTCCTCAAAAGCCCGCAGAACCCCCACTCCTGAAATCGAACGTGCGCCGCCGCCGCTTAAAGCGAGCCCAACCCTGGGAATATTGGCGTGAATTTTCTCTGTTAATCCGAA
>JBAYWA010000027.1:0-10430 GCA_041674325.1 Melioribacteraceae bacterium
ACTCCAAATAAATTTTTTCAGGAAACAGTAAAGGTTGACTCGGTTAGAGCCGTTCCTCTCGAAGGAAGTCTGAGACTCGTAGCCCATCCGTCTGTGGTTGAGGTAAGCACACGTCCCAAAACAAGAGAGGAAGTGGCGTCGTTAATTAATCTGGCCCATGATTTTAATGTCATGAATGGCTTTTCATTCGATAAATTTGCCCGACCGGACACAATCGTAAGTCAGGACCTGGTTGGAAATGTTGGAATTGTCAGGTTTATTTTATCAAAACCGCCGGATAAGGGGAGCGAATATATAGTCTCGGTTGCCAATATCGGAGGATCGGAGAATATTCACGTAATTGAAGGGGATACTTTAAAATTTACATACAGAAATTGGAATAAACCCGCCTTCGCAATTGTCCAGCTGGATTCTACAATTGCAAAGAGTACCGAATCTAATTTCAAAGCTCAGATAAGCAAAGTTCCGCTTGCATGGGTATTCACATTTGCAGTAACTGCCGGATTATTCTTCCTCTTTTTTGTCTATCATAAATTCATCCTGCCGCAGCCCAGGAGCGATAAACCGGCCGGAGCCAACAGGCACAGCTCACCGGTGAAGGAATTTTTCAGAACATTTGTGAGATTTTTTGAAAAAAAGAAAATTCTTTTGGTCATCGGATTTCTCCTCCTCTACCGTTTCGGAGAATCTCAGCTGGTTAAGATGGCCTCCCCATTCATGCTTGATCCGCGGGATGCGGGAGGACTCGGTCTCTCTACTTCAGATGTCGGTTTCATATACGGAACAGTCGGAGTGATTGCGTTGATACTAGGGGGAATTCTGGGCGGAATTGCGATAGCAAAAAAAGGGCTCAAATACTGGATCTGGATTATGCTGTTTGCAATAAATCTTCCGGATATTCTTTATGTCTATCTTGCATATGCGCAGCCGGCTGCAATCTGGATAGTCTATCTTTGTGTCGCGGTCGAACAGTTCGGTTACGGATTCGGGTTTACGGCTTATATGATGTATATGATTTACATCTCAGACGGGGAATACAAGACTTCACATTATGCGATTGCTACAGGCTTCATGGCGCTCGGGATGATGCTGCCCGGAATGTTCAGCGGTTTTATTCAGGAAGCAATGGGGTATAAATTATTTTTTATCTGGGTCGTAATAGCTACAATTCCGTCTTTCATACTTGTAAAATTTATTCCTCTCGATTATCATTTTGGGAAAAAGAAATTAATCGATTCATAATTTTTAAGCGGAGGGAATCTGAAACAATTGTTCCCGCCGCTTCGTCTTAACTTAAAATAAACGGAGGCTTGTTGAATTCCGAGCAGGTAATAGAAGTACGCGGACTTACGAAAAAGTTCGGAAGCCTTACTGCGGTTAATAATCTTGATCTCAATGTTTACCGCGGGGATGTTTTCGGCTTTCTGGGCCCGAACGGTGCCGGCAAAAGTACAACGATACGAATGCTGCTTTCTCTTATAAAGCCCACCAGCGGCGAGATGAAAATTTTCGGAAAATCGATTGAAAAGGATAGAAAGGAAATTTTCCCCAAGATTGGCGCTATAGTTGAAAAGCCAGATTTCTATCTGTACCTGTCTGCATACAAGAACCTCGAAATCCTTGGCAAGCTTTCGGGTGCCGATGTTTCCAAAAAGAAGATTATGAGCATGCTCGAAATGGTGGGATTGGATAAAAGATATAAGAGCAAAGTAAAAACTTTTTCACACGGTATGAAACAACGGCTCGGACTTGCCCAGGCTCTGATTCACGATCCGGAATTAATCATTCTTGATGAGCCTACTACCGGTTTGGATCCGCAGGGAATGAAAGAGATCCGCGATTTGATAATTTATCTGAGCCGGGAAAAAGGGAAAACGATTTTTCTCTCTTCTCATATTCTTCACGAAGTGGAGCTTATTTCAACCCGTATGATAATTATCAATAAAGGGACTACCCAGGTAGAAGGCACAGTGGAAGAACTACTGGCATCTGATAAAGTTAAAGTAACATTTGAAGTCGACAGAGTAGAGGAAGCCCTCGGTATTATCAATGAAACATCATGGCAAAAAGAATTTAAGTCGACATCAAAAAACGAGATCAATTTTGAACTCGCGAAGGAAGAGATTCCCGCTCTCAATAAATTTCTCATAGAAAAAGGATTTTCTGTCAGCGCAATTGTTCCCGTCCGGTCGCTCGAAGATTATTTCCTAAAAATTACCGAAGGGGGCTTGAAATGATGACGTTAGTTTATATTGAGCTTCAAAAAATGTTCAAGAAATGGAGGACTTATATCGGCATAATTGCGATCGGCCTTCTTACCGTGATCATTCAGGTGTCTCTCTATTTTACGGGTAAGGAGATAATTAACCATCAGATGCGCGGCATCGAAGAGTCGTTCTTAATGGTGGGAAATCTCTTTAACGGATATTTCATATCAAGGATGATACTCACTTTACTAGTTATTCATATACCATTTCTCGTTGTGCTGGTTGGCGGAGATCTGCTTGCCGGGGAGGCTACCGCCGGAACTTACAGAATGCTGCTTACACGTCCGGTTTCCAGATTGCAGGTTATAACTGCAAAATTTATCTCCGGATTCATTTATGTTGTAGTGCTCATATTCTGGATGGCTTTCATAAGTCTTGGAGTAAGTCTTATAATTTTCGGCTCGGGACCTCTACTCTCTGTGGGAAGCGGAATAATAATCTTTGCCGAAAATGATATAATGTGGAGATTTCTGTGCGCGTACGGTTACGCGATAATAAGTATGACCACCGTTATCTTTATATCGATAATATTCTCCTCGTTGGTTCAGAACGCCATAGGCCCGATAGTTTCTACCATGGCTGTTATTATTGTTTTTCTGATTCTCTCGGCCATTCCGGTAGATTTCTTGCAGGGCCTGAAACCATATCTTTTTACTTCACATCTCGGTCAGTGGAATAATTTCTTCAGCGATGAGATTGATTATAAAGAGGTATTCGAGTCGGCGGGAATTTTACTGGCGCATATTGCAGTGCTCTATGCCGTTACCGCTTACATTTTCATCAAAAAAGATATCCTGAGTTAACGAGGTGTTTATGAAAAAAAGCTTTTTTCTGATATTACTCTTAATAGCCGCGGAAGTGTCCGCGCAGTCTAAGGACGCGCAAAAGCTGCTCGAAGCGGTTCGTCAGAAATTCAATAAAGTCAATGATTACAAAGCCGACGTCTCGGTAAAACTCGATATGAGTATGATTAAAGTACCCGACATGAATGCCAAAGTATATTTTAAGCAGCCCGATAAGATGAAAGTTGAATCGGACGGTTTTGCGATGCTTCCGAAGCAGGGTCTGAAGTTTTCGCCGGCGGATCTGCTAAGCCAGGATTTTACGGCGCTTTATGTTAAATCTGAAACAATTGGAAACAGAAAAATTGATGTTGTAAAGGCAATTCCTAACAGTGATTCATCCGATGTAATTCTCTCAACTTTGTGGATTGACACCGAGGGATTGGTAATAAGAAAAGTGGAAACCACCACGAAGAAATCCGGTACTTCACAGATTGAATTAAGCTATGAGAGTTATGAATTCGGGCTTCCGTCGAGCATTAAGATATCATTTAATTTCGGAGATCTGAAACTGCCCTCCGTCCCGGCTGCCCAGATTAATGAAACGGGGGAGCCGAAAGAGAAGGGGAGGACGAGAAGAGGAGTGAGAGATGGATCGTCGCTTAAGGGATATGTAATCATGAATTACAGAAATTTTCAGATCAACAAAGGAATTCCGGATAGTTTTTTCGCGGAAAAAGAGAAAGAGAAGAAAAAAATGCTGGATTAATAAACAGAAGTAATTCCCGGCTTTATTTTGAGCCGGGAATTCTTTACTGATTGAAAAATAAAACTACTTTTTATTTGAGCCCACCACATTTACACCAACCTGAATTTTTTCTGACACTTTATTCCCGATCACGGCATTATCAACTCCGTAATCCGACAAATTGATTGTAAAGTTTGCCCTTACTCCGATCAAATCGCCGGGCGCGCGTTTTTTTGTCTGCTCGCTCTCATCCAGATAAGTTGCATCCGCAGAAGCAATAACTTCTTTAGTGATTCCGTGCAGCGTGAAATCCCCCTTGACCTTGAATTCAAGTTTGTTGTCGGCCGACTGTTTTACATCGTAGACCGATTTAATCTCGAATGAAATTTCAGGAAATCTGGCGGCATCCAACCAGTTGGGACTTTGCATATGCTTGTTGCGGAGTTCAATTCCGGTATTCATTGATGCAATCTGGATTGTAAGTTTTCCTTTAATTGTGCGGGCAAACTCTGCCACATCAAAAGTAACCGATCCGGAGATGCCGTTAGCGGTGCCGGTTATATCTTCCAGAGGTGTTGTGCTGAAAAATGTAACCTGATTTCTTCCCCCTTTATCCTCAAAATTGAAAGTCTGTGTTCCGCCCGCCTTTACCTTAAAAGTCTGAGCGGAGAGCGATGAGGCGGCCAGAACAAGAGAGAGCAGCGATATAGATAATTTATTCATTTTTCCCTTCGGTTTGTTTTATGAAATCAGTTGCAAATAAAATCAATTCTTTATTTTTTTTTATCCCTTAAACGTCGGTAGAAAAAAATTCCGGCTACAACCGTTGTAAGAATTATAGCACCGGTTAAATCCAATCCCCAGATAAATTTATCTACCCAGACTTTCTGAACCATATCGGGGAACAGCTCATCCTTTTTCTCAACGAGAATCTGATTTTTTGTAAAAATCTCCCGTCCCGAGTAGACCCACACCGTTAAAGAGATTAAAATAATTGTTAAGGAGGCGGCAAGAATTTTTTTTTGCGAAGGATTCATAAATCCGTCCTATTGTTGAATTGGTAACAAAAATTGTTCATCAATAATTCATTTAACGTATATTAAAGTTGTAATGAAACTTAAAACCGCCGTTTTGATTCTTACTTCTAAATGAATTAATTTTTCACCTTATTAATAAACTACTTCAAAAAAGACTTTAATAAACGGGAAAATCATGAAAATACATGAATATCAGGCAAAAGAGACATTGAAAAAATACGGAGTGCCGGTTCAGGACGGAGTTGCGATAAAGAATTTATCAGAATTCGACAACGCAATAGCTCAACTTCAAGCGCGCGGTATAAATCAATTTGTGGTAAAATCGCAGATTCATGCGGGCGGAAGAGGTAAAGGAAAATTATATAATCCCAATAACCGCGAAGAATTGATACTGGAAGGTGGCGTTAAATTCACGACTTCCATTGAGAAGGCAAGAGAGTATTCATCAAAAATGCTGGGCAACCTGCTTGTTACTCATCAGACGGGCGGCGAAGGAAAGATTGTAAAAACTCTTTTCATAACCGAAGGACTCGATTATAAAAAAGAATTATATCTTGGTATTCTTCTCGACAGAGGTGTTTCGAAGAATGTAATAATGGCATCAACAGAGGGCGGTGTAGAGATCGAAAAAGTCGCCGAGGAAACTCCCGAAAAAATTATTAAGGAATGGATCGAACCGTCTGTCGGGTTTCAGGCTTATCAGGCCCGTAAACTTGCATTCGGTCTTGGATTAGAGGGCGCAGCTTTTAAGAGCTTTATCCCTTTTATAATGAAATTATATAAAGCGTACGAGGAAACCGACGCGTCTATGCTCGAAATAAATCCTCTTATTATTACTAACGACGAGAAAATTGTAGCTCTTGACGCAAAGATGAATTTTGATGATAACGCGTTATTCCGCCATCAGGATATTTCCGCGTACCGCGATCTGGATGAAGAGGATCCGCTTGAAATAGAGGCTTCAAAGTTCAACCTCAATTACATAAAGCTTGACGGTAATGTGGGCTGTATGGTCAACGGAGCGGGACTGGCTATGGCAACTATGGACATCATCAAACTTGCGGGAGGCGAACCGGCCAACTTTCTGGATGTGGGCGGCGGTGCAAATAAAGAAACAGTGGCCAACGGATTTAAAATTATTCTCTCCGATCCGAATGTAAAAGCGATATTGATAAATATTTTCGGCGGTATAGTCAGATGCGATCGAGTTGCCCAGGGTGTGATTGACGCGGTTAAAGAGGTTTCAGTTACTGTTCCCGTGGTCGTCCGTCTCGAAGGAACTAATGCCATTGAGGCAAAAGAACTTTTGGAGAATTCCGGATTGAATTTTGAAGTCGCAACAACTCTGCACGACGCGGCTAAAAAAGTAACCTCCGTGCTCTCCGCAGAAATTGTGATATAGATATTTGTAGTTTGGAATAAAAGAAATTATAATAGACCCGGTTCCTAAAAAAATCGGGTCTATTGGAAAGATTGAGATGATTGAGATAAAAATTACAATTGATTCGGCTCTGAATCTTCTTCTGGAGAGGATGAATCTTGAACTGAAGATCCGTCAGCGCGATAAGGTAATTCCCCGTGGCGCAAATCTTGAGTCGTTATCATACAATCAATTACTCCCGATAGTAGAAGCCGCTATTTTCGATACAATTTTTCTTCTCCCCATGGATCTGGTAACGCAGGACACTAATCTCATTAATATAATTACGATGACGGTGAAAGCGCTATCCCGGATCCTCCATAAGAGTGAATTTCATAATTACTCATTCGAACAATCGGCGGCACTGATACAGCCGATAATCGGTTATTTCCGAACTAATATTTCGGCGAAGGATTTTCAGAATAATTAGAATCATTCCTCCTCCGGCAGACCAACGATTTAAAATCCGCCTAAAAACCTGAAAAAGACCATCAGAAAAATCGATCTAAAAACCGGACAGAAATTTTAAATTCATAAAACTCACGAAAATTATAGCTGAATTCAGTTAAAATTCTTACTTTAAATAAGACAATTTCATACTTTGCTCTTTATAAGAGCATATTACATTCAGTTTTCGTACTTAATAAGAACTTTGAGATCGCATAATGATATCGGGAAATGGTTGTAACCAGAGTATAATCCAGGCGAAAAAACTTTTCATTTCGCTTTTCGGAGATGCCTCCGGATCGCTTTTGGAAATATGCCCGGCAAGCATTATTCTTCTGGGTGACCACACACATTACAATGATGGAATCCTTCTCTCCGCCTGTATAGACAAATTCTGGATCTTTCTGATTAGAAAAAGAAAGGATTCGGAGATTAATCTGGCCTCCGCCGGATCAGATACACTTACAAAACTGAGTATTGAAAATCCCAACCATCCGGAGGACGGGAATTTTAGAATCCTTAGGGGCTTGCTTGCACTTTTGAAAGAAGAAGATCTTCTCAGAACAGGATTTGATTGTGTAATTACGACTACCGTGCCGGAATGTGTGGGATTGGGTTCCTCCGCGGCTCAGCAAGTCGGATTCCTGAATGCAGTCAGAAATGCATTATCGTTGAATATTGACGATGAAAAACTTCTCACCCTCGTCCGCAGAAATGAATTGAACATACTCGGAAAAATATCCAACACGGCGCATCATTATACAGTTCAGTTCGGAAGGGAGAAGAAACTCTTTTTTATGGATATCCGGACAAAAGAGCACAAAACTATTTCGCTTGATACTGAGGAGTGTTCACTGGTTATTTGCGATTCGGGAGAGCGGATAATCGAACCGCAGAAAATATGCGCAGAACGGATAGAAGAATGCGAGGTCGGTGTTAAGGGACTTCGCCTCTATTTGTGGGGAATCAGGAATCTGCGCGATATAGAGCTCGAATTTCTACATAAACATTTTCACATGCTTCCGGGGAGAATTTTTTCAAGAGTCCTTTATAATGTGAAAGAAAGAATTAGAGCGCATGAGGCGATGAAATACCTGCGGAAAAAAATGATAGATGAATTAGGAAAATTACTTGTTGAGTCTCACAATAATCTATCCGGTGAGTACGACCTGGGGAACGAGTATTCAAATTTTTTAGTCGGCGAATCGCTTAAAATAGACGGGGTTTACGGTTCAAAATTGATAAGCTGCTCGCCGTCGGCAAGTACTTTCACGCTTCTTAAGAGCTCAGAAGTTGATATATTCAGAGAAAAAATGAATAATGCATTTAAGGAAAAATATAACCGCGAATTAAAAATCCACGTTGTTAATCTCGCAAACGGAGTGAAAAAAATCACCGCAAAAGAGTTTGAACTCCGGAATCAGTAAATTTCTAATAATTTATGCGAATCACATCCGAATTCTCCGAACTAATTTCAACTTGATTTTCACTTTTGTTAGATATACATTTTCCACCGAATTAACGTGGAGTATTAATGGGTTATTCTGAGGATTACCTCAATGATAATTATGATTCAGAATACGGCGAAGAAGAAGTAAAATCGAAAATAAAAGTTTGTAAAGAATACATTGAAGAAGGCTCTACCTTTTCACACCTTGACCTGATCGAAGAAGTTATTCAGCTCTGTCTTGAATATGATTTTGTTGAGGATGGACTATATCTTACAGACGCGCTTCTTGAGGCGGCGCCGTATAATTCCGAGGCCTGGCAGTTCAAGGGGATCTTTCTCAACAACACCTTCAGCTTCGAACAGGCTAACCATTGTTTCGAAAAAGCTCTTTCGATGAATCCAAACGATGTTGAATCTTTCATCAATAAATCGATAGCGGAAGACAATCTCGGAATGTTTGAAGAGGCAACCGCGTCCCTTATTAGAGCGCTGGAAATTGAGCCGAATAATGAAGAGACTCTTTTCAATCTGGGAGTATTATACGAGAAGAAAGAAAAATATGAAGAAGCCGTTCAGTATTTCGAAAAAGCGATAGCGGCCGATCCTGATTATCCGGAAGCCTGGTACGAATTGGGTTACTGCTTCGAAAATACAAACCAGCTGGCGAGGGCGCTGGCCGCATATGATAAATATCTGGAATTCGATCCGAATAGTTTTACAGGATGGTATAACAAGGGGATTGTTCTTCTTCGTTTGGAAAAATATGAAAGCGCAATCAATTGTTTTGAATTATCTATTGCACTGAAAGACGATTTTTCAAGTTCGTGGTTTAATTGCGGATATTCGTACGCGCGCGTGGGAAGAACCGCTGATGCATTAAGCTCATACAAAAAAGCTTTTGAGCTGGATCCGTATGATGAGACAATTCTTTTCAACATGGGACAGGCATACGAAGAGCTCGGTTCATTCCATCAGGCCATCAGAAGTTATTCTGAATCCATAAAACTAGACGGGGAGTATTACGAGGCGTTTCTTGCCCGAGGATACTGCTACGACGCTGTCGGAAAATATCAGCTGGCGCTTAAGGATTTCAACAAAGCGATCTCATTGACCAGCAGTCCGGAAGATGCATGGTTCGCCATTGCAGATCTTGAATATTCTCTCGGTAATCTTCAGGAATCCATAGATAATTATTTAAAAGCCGTGGAGAATAACAGTGATAATTTCAACGCCTGGTATAAACTTGCCGAGACTTATATTGAGATAGGAATGTGGCTCGAAAGCTTGAAAGCTTTTGACGAGTGTTTAAGAATTGATGAATCAGACGCAAATTCGTATTACGGCAAAGCCAAGATAAATTTTCTGCTTGGTCATACTCACGAGGCAATTGAGTGCCTGAAAAGCGCTTTTGAGCTTGACCCGAATATGAGAAATGAATTCACCAAAGATTATCCGGAAGTAAAGACTTCCAAACTGTTTACTAAATTACTCGATGAGAATAAAAAATAGTTATGATACATTCACAGAATAAATTTAATCATAATACAAAAGTTGTGGGCGTAATCGGCCATCCAATAAAGCAGTCGCTTTCCCCGCTGATGCATAATATTGCTTTTGATATTTCCGGTCTGAATTATATTTATCTTCCGTTCGATGTGCCTATGAATTATCTAAAAGATGCGATGAGGGGGATGGTTGCTCTCGGAATAAAAGGATTCAACGTAACTCTTCCCTTAAAAGAAAAAATTCTTCCTTTTCTGAAAGATGTTTCGGAAGAGGCCAGTATTATAGGAGCTGTAAATACCGTTGTAAACGAGGAGGGAGTGCTTCGCGGCTTTAATACAGACGTATTCGGCATCATCGAATCGTTAAATCCGCATAAGGATGAATTAACCGGCGCAAAAGTTACTGTAATTGGAACGGGCGGCGCCGCAAGAAGCGTCATCTATTCCCTAATACGTACTTTCAAAGTCGGACAGATTAATATTGTAAACAGAACGGAACAGAAAGCGGAATCGCTAAAGGAATACTTTACAGATAAGATGATCCATAACGATTTTAAAGCCCATTCTCTTTTTCCTCCAGATTTAGTTGATACATTCCGCGATTCCAAACTTATAATTAATACAACTCCGATGGGGATGTTTCCAGAAGTGGATGATTCGGCCACTACTATAAAAGAATCGTTCATGAAGGGGCAGATTGTTTTTGATGTTGTATATAATCCCGTCAAGACAAAATTACTGAAACTTGCCGAGAGCCAGGGCGCTACAATAATA
>JBAYWA010000028.1:0-10192 GCA_041674325.1 Melioribacteraceae bacterium
AAGAGATAAAAGATATAGAAGCCAGGATCAAATCGGGAGCCGACTTCGGAGAATTAGCTCTCAAATATTCAGCGGATAAGGGGAGTGCGGCAAGAAAAGGGGATCTGGGATATTTTCAGCGCGGTCAGATGGTTAAGGAATTCGATGAAGCCGCTTTTAAATTAAACATTGGTGAGGTTTCACCTGTTGTTAAAACTTCTTTCGGCTATCATTTGATACGCCTTTCTGAAATTGCGCCTGCAAAATCGTATGAGGAGGAAAAACAGGAATTAAAAGAGATGTACGACCGTGTCCGTTTCAGGAACGATTTTAATGACCTTCTGAAAAATCTGAAATCAGAGTTTAATTACACGCAAAACAGCATAACCGTGAATAAAATTCTTCTGATCAGCGATACAATGAAGATAGGGACGGATTATCTGAATAGTAATCTTAAAAACCTTGTTGGAAATGATGAGCTTTTCAGGATAAGAGATAAAGCCTTTACTTGTGACAGTCTGTTCAATCATCTGATTAAGATCGGCTCGTACCTTAATATGAAAGTCAACGGGAAAATTTTACAGGACGCGATTGATGAGTATGCTGGCTCTCTTCTCCTGGCGGAAAAAGCGTTAATATATGAGAAGGAAAATCCGGAATTTGCCAAATTATTGGCCGATTATGAAAATGGAATCTACCTGTTTAAGATTCTGGAGGAGGAAGTCTGGTCGAAAATTTCGATAGATAGCGCCAAGATTTTTGCTTACTGGGAGAAGACAAAAGAAAATTACAGATGGAAAGATAGGGTAGAATTTAAAGAGATTCATAACTCAAACGAGTCTGAAATTAACAGCTGCTATTCATCTCTGATTTCAGGTACACTTTTCGATACCCTACAGGTAAAATACAATCAGAGAATGGAAAACGCTGCTCGCCCCGGATTTAAAGATCTGGTTGATATTGAAGCAAACGAGTTAGCGAAGCAGGCAAACGCATTAAAAAATCCCGGTGAGGTTTCCAGACCGTTCAAGTTCGAAAACGGGTGGTCTGTAGTCCAGTTGATAAAAAAGGATTCGGCAAGAGAAAAAACATTTGAGGAAGCTAAAGCCGAGGCAGCCAGCCTACTGCAGGAGAAAGAAAGCAAGCGGTTGGAAGATGACTATCTGAATAAATTGAAAAGTACTTACAATCCAAAATATTATTATGAAGAGTTGAGGAATGCATTTAAGCAGGCGGATTAAAACGTCGGTATTTTTATTTTCGATATTTATTGGACTACTTGCTTGCTCCGAAAAGGAAAAAAGCGATAAATATGTTGTAAAGGTCAATGAATCGGCTCTTACTGAGGCGCAGATTCAATCGGCTCTTAATGACGAAGTTAACAGGGGAAAAACCAGGGCTGAATTTATTAATAACTGGATTGAAAGAGAAATTCTGTATCAGGAGGCGGTTAATGAGGGGATCCTGAATGAGACGGAATACAAATCTCTTATTGAAAACAGCAAGAAAGAGTTAGCCGCGGCATTATTCATCAATAAACTGCTGGTTGAAGATAAATCAGATCCGGCTGTGGACGATATCAAAAAATATTTCGAATCCAATAGTGATGAATTCAGATTGATTGATGATGCATTCCGGATTAATATTGCATATTTCGGAGATTTTGAGAAAGCGGTAAAATTCCGCGATGGGGCTATCCTATCAAGCTGGAAAAACAGTTTGAATATGTCGCGCAGCGATACAACGGGCATTTCAAGCGAGAATGCGCTGGTACTGTATAAATATCAGATACAGCCCGCTTCGCTTTTAAGAATTATCTCCGACCTGGGGAAAGATGAGATCAGTGTTGTATTGGAAACTGGACCGTCGAAATTTGTAGTAGTTCAGCTGGTTGAAAAATTTTTCAAAGATACTGTCCCCCCATTTGAACTTTTGAAGGACGAAGTAAATAGCCGTCTTACGGTTATTAAAAAGAAAGAATTAATAAAAAAATATATAGATAAATTAGTCGCAGATCACAATCTGGAGATAAAGAGGTATTCCGAATGAAAAATTTTCTGTTAATATTTTTAGTAGTGGCCGGGATTGTAAATGCCCAGAAAGCACTGGATAAAATCGTTGCCGTAGTTGATAATGAAATTATCCTCCAGTCCGAATTTGAATTCAGAGCTAATATGGAAGCTCAGCAGAGAAATATTAATCCTTCCGATACAACATTCCTGAGGCAGGTCCTCAATGCGATGATAGAGGAAAAATTATTGTATGCCCAGGCAGAACTGGATTCAGTCACCGTGACCGATGATCAGGTGAAACAGCAGCTCGATTACCAGATAAATTATTTTGTGCAGCAGTACGGTTCGAGAGAAAAACTTGAACAGGTCTACGGAATGCCGCTGGAAAAATTGAAACGCTCTCTTCAGGATGATGTGAGAAAAAATCTTATGGCCGAAATGCTCAAGCAGAAAAAATTCGGTCAAATGGAAGCTTCCAGAAAAGAAGTGGAGGAGTTCTATGGTACATTCAAAGATTCGCTCGGTATAGTTGCGGAAAAATTCACAATTGCGCATATTTTTCAAAATCCCAAAACCGGCGATAGGGTGAAAAAAATTGCAAAGGATTTGGCTCTATCATTGCTCGATTCACTGAAGAATGGAGCTGATTTCTCCAAATTAGCCGTAAAATATTCCGATGATCCCGGCAGCGCGGCACAGGGTGGCGATCTTGGATTTGTTAAAAGAGGCGTATTCTATCCCGAATTTGAAGCCGCGGCATTTGCCCTGGCGCCAAATCAATTATCGGGCATTATAGAATCCCCGGTCGGATATCATATTATTCAGCTCCTGGAGAGGCGCGGGGAGTCGATTCATTCGCGTCATATTCTGATAAAGGTTAAGAGCGATGATGAATCGGATCTGAAAGCAATTGAATTTCTTACCGAATTGAGAGACAGTATAGTCAGAGGTAAAAATAAGTTCGAATATTTCGCCAAAAATTACAGCGATGATAAGGAAACCTCTAAATACGGAGGAGTTCTCGGAACATTTGAGGCAAGCCAGCTCGATAAAGCATTGCTCGATATAATCTACAAATTGAAAGAGGGGGATCTCAGTTATCCTAAACGCCTGGAGATAGATAAGAATACATACGGGTATCACATTGTCAAGCTGGAAAAAAGAATTCCTCAGCATAAGGCCGATATGGACCTGGATTTTCCCGAATTGAAAAGGATGACCGAATATTATAAGAAGCAGAAACTCTTTGCCCAATGGATAGATGAGATCAAGCAGAGAATTTACTGGGAGATCCGGTTATAATACACTCAGGTATAGAGGCAACTTTTGAAAACCGGTAGATCCGATCTTCTATTAATTAAACCGAGGAACTAAAATTGACTGATAAAATTTCCGCCAATGATGTAGAAGCGGTTGAACAGCTCTCCGAATCGATAAAAACTGTAAAGAAGGAGATTGCAAAGGTAATAATAGGTCAGGATCAGATAGTCAATGATCTTTTAGTAAGCCTTCTTGCAAGAGGGCACTGCCTTCTGGTCGGTGTTCCGGGACTTGCAAAAACTCTTTTGATCAAAACACTAGCCGCCGTTCTGGATCTCAATTTCAGCCGAATTCAATTTACACCGGATCTGATGCCGAGCGATATCACCGGTACTGAGATTATTGATGACGACCCGGTTACGAAAAAAAGAATTTTCCGTTTTATAAAGGGCCCCGTATTCGCAAATATAATCCTGGCCGATGAGATAAACCGGACTCCTCCAAAGACACAGAGCGCGCTTCTTGAGGCAATGCAGGAGCATAAAGTGACAGCGGCAGGCGTAACACGAAATATAGATGAACCTTTCTTTGTCCTCGCAACTCAGAATCCAATCGAACAGGAAGGGACTTACCCTCTGCCGGAAGCCCAGTTAGACCGGTTCATGTTTAATCTATGGCTCGATTATCCGGATTTCAGTGAGGAAGTTGAAATTATCAAATCAACTACAGGTGATTATAAACCGGAACTGAAAGTGGTATTGGCATCAGAGACATTGATAAAATTTCAGAATCTGATCAAACGGGTTCCCGTTGCGGATAATGTGATAGAATTCGCCGTGAAATTTGTGGATTCAACCAGACCGGCAAATAATTCCAGGGAATTCATTAGAGAAAGGGTCGCGTGGGGAGCAGGCCCGCGCGCGTCTCAGTATCTTATTCTGGCGGCGAAGACTAAGGCTGTTATGGAAGGTAGATATACGCCCGGTATCGATGATGTTTCGGGCTTTCTGATTCCCGTTCTCCGTCATAGAATTATTCCGAATTTTTCTGCTGAGGCTGAGGGAATCAGTTCTGTCGACATAATAAAAAAATTAATGTAAAAGAGAATTCGTTTTTAAAACTCACTGATACTTCCAACTATTTTCAGGTACTTGTGAATGGCGCAGAATAAGACCGTTTCAAAACTCTTCCCGTTAGTATTATCGCTCACCGTTTTTATTTTCACATTCACAAATTGTAAAGATGAGCCGCAATCCGGAACCATTAAAGCTGAGTTAAAACCAAATCAATTCGGACTTGCTGTTGAAAATCTAATTGAAGTTCATGATACTATTGAATCCAATCAGACACTGTCGGATATCCTGATTCCCCATCAGGTGACGCAGCAGAAAATTAATGAAATCGAGAAGAAGGCAAAAGAAATATTCCCTCTTCGCAATTTCAGAGCGGAGGACGCACTGCATATCTATGCATCGTGGGATTCCGTTGAGACCGTAAAATATTTAGTATATACATTCCGCAATAATCCGGTCGATTATATTGTCTTCGATCTCCGTGATTCTATTGAGATTTACAAAAAATCAAAACCGGTTACTGTTAATTTGTTAACCGTCTCCGGCACTATCAGTAATTCACTATCGGAAACTCTTCAGAGGAAAAACATCTCAAATGTTTTAACCGAGAGACTGGAGGATATCTATGGCTGGCAGATAGATTTTTTCAAACTTCAGCCGACAGATAGTTTTAAGGTCATCTACGAACAGCTTCACGTGGACGGAGAACCGAGCGGGGTCGGTAAAATCCTTGCGGCTAATTTCTATTCCGGCAAGGAAAATCATTATGCGTTTCATTTCGACAAAGAGAGAGGGGACAAATATTTTGATGATAAGGGAAACAGTCTCAAACGGATGTTCCTTAAAGCCCCGCTTAAATTCAGCCGCATAAGCTCGCGATATTCGTCGAGCCGCTATCATCCGATTCTTCATAGAAGGAAAGCTCATCTTGGAACAGATTACGCAGCCCCGACGGGAACCCCTATAATGACTGTCGGTTCCGGAATTGTCTCTGAAGCCGGTTATTCAGGGGGTAACGGAAATTATGTGAAAGTGAAACATAACGCGACTTACACAACGCAGTATCTTCATATGTCGCGCATCGGAAGAGGGATACGAAGGGGAGTGGCTGTGTCGCAGGGGCAAGTTATAGGATACGTGGGAAGTACGGGACTTGCCACCGGTCCGCACGTCTGTTTCAGATTCTGGAAAAACGGAAGACAGGTAAATCCTTTAAAAGAAAAATATCAATCCTCCGGTCCGGTTAGTAAAAAAAATCGGGATGAATTCGAATTGGTTAAAAATGAATGGATGCAGAAACTTCAGACAGTCACGGCCGATATTCTAAGTACTAAAACAGAAAACGCAGACTGAACGCCAAATTGGTTATGCGTAATTTTGAATAATTATTCACTTCCAAAATCTTCCGGGCCGATCTCAAGTCGTCAGAATTAATTTTATTAATCTCTCTTAATATATTGCGTCGCAAAAAATTGTTTCATAGTTTTGCAACACTTTATTTCCGGAGGATTTATAAAATGAAAACAGAATGCCCTATCTGCGGTGCGGAAATTGAATTGGCAAAAGATTCAGTTCAGGGTGAATTAATTGAATGTCCGGACTGCGGAACCGAGCTGGAAGTTGTATCGGTAAATCCGCCAAAAGTTCAGGAAGCACCTCAAGAAGAAGAAGACTGGGGTGAATGAGTTGATCTCAGTTTTAGACTCTACGCTTCGTGAAGGCGAACAGACTCCCGGCGTTTATTTCGATAAGCATATTAAACTTGCCATAGCCGGACTGCTTGATGAAATTGGTGTAGATATTATAGAAGCCGGTCATCCGATGGTAACGACTGAAATTCACGCGGCGGTAAAATCGATAGCCCAGAAAGGTTTGAAATCGATAGTGGGCGCTCATTCGAGATCTCTTCAGAGCGATGTCGATCTGGCGCTTGAGTGCGGAGTCGGATTTCTCGGAATATTTTATTGCGTCTCCGATGAACGACTTTCAACTGTATTCAAAAAAGATCTTGATTCTGCTGTTAAACAGATAACCGATGTAATCAGGTACGCAAAATCGCAAAGCCCAAAACTGCTGATCAGATACACACCCGAAGATACTGTTCGCTCTCAATTTGATAATGTTGTGCTTGCGGCCTCGGCTGCCGTTGAAGCAGGCGCCGATATAATCAGCGTTGCTGATACAACCGGTTACATGGTGCCCGGAACTTCGCGAAGCATGTATGATTATATATCGAAGCTTATAGAAGAACTCGACAAGAAAAATCTTCATCCCAGAATTGCAGTTCATTGTCATAACGACCGGGGACTTGCACTGGCTAATGCATTAGATGCGTACCGCGCGGGCGCAAGCATCATAGACGCCGCCGCACTTGGACTGGGCGAGCGGGCCGGCATAGTTGACCTGGCACAGCTTCTTACCGTTTTAACTGTAGATTATAATCAGAACCGATGGGATCTCTCAAAATTGGTTGACCTTTACAAACTTGTGAGCAAACATTCCGGAGTCCCCATTCCTTCAAATTATCCCGTAACGGGAAAAAATGCTTTTACTCATTGTGCCGGAGTGCATACTCATGCCGCATCGGTAAATCCGATGCATTATGAAAGTCTTAATCCGGAAATTCTCGGAAGAACCAGAACATTCTCGCTTGATCATATGTCCGGAATCGCTTCCCTTCGTTATGCGTTGAAATTAATTGATGAAACAACGCTCGATGAAGAACATCAGATGGACGTACTCAAGGAAGTCAAATCAGTTGGTCAGCGCGGTCGAACCGTTGATCTTGCCGAATTAAAACATATCGTTGACGCCGTAAAACACCATAAGATTTACAATAGCTGAGATATTCTCTCAGCTCTGCCATTTAAATATCATTTTAATTAGGAGAGTAATTATGAAAATAGGGTTGCTTCATTCATTGATAAGAAAAGATGAAAAATTTCTGATAGATGAATTTAAGGCTGTAAAGGGAGTGGAATTAGTTATGATCGACGACCGTGAAATCACATTCAATCTCGGCAAAAATAATTTCGATCTTGATGTGGTTGTTGAGAGATGCATCAATCACTCCCGGGCTCTTCACGGATTAAAGTTATTTGAATCGGCGGGAATAAAATGCGTAAATACATACTCGGTGGCAACAATATGCGGAGATAAACTTCTTACATCTTGCGCTCTTGCTGAAAATAAGGTTCCGCAGCCGGAAGTCCGTGTGGCATTTACAGAAGAATCGGCTCTTAAAGCAATTGAAGAGATGGGCTATCCGGTCGTTCTTAAACCGGCTGTCGGCTCCTGGGGAAGACTGCTTTCAAAAGTCAACGATAGGGATGCGGCGGAAGCAATTTTGGAACATAAAACCGTACTGGGATCGTACCATCATTCTATCTTTTATATCCAGAAATATGTCGAGAAAAAGGGAAAAGATATTAGGAGCTTTGTTATTGGAGATAAATGCATTGCGGCAATCTATAGAACTTCCCCCCACTGGATCACAAACACTGCCCGCGGCGGTGTGGCAACAAAATGCGAAGTTACGGATGAATTGAATGATATCTCCGTCCGTGCCGCTAAAGCTGTCGGAGGCGGTATTGTGGCCATTGATGTATTTGAATCAGTTGATGGACTGATGATTAATGAGGTTAACTATACTATGGAATATAAAAACAGCATTACTACAACCGGTGTGAATATTCCGCAAAAGATGGTTGAATATATTCTACAGGTTGCAGAAGGAAGATAAAATGAAAATAAATGTTTCCATTGTTGGCGCGTCCGGATATACGGGCGGTGAACTGCTCCGCTTGCTCTTATTTCATCCCAATGTTGAGGTAAAACAGGTAACCTCTGAAAGTTATACCGGAAAATTCGTTCATAAAATTCACCCTAATCTTAGAAAGTCCACACAGCTGAAATTTGTTTCTGCCTCTGAAATTGAACCATGCGATCTTTTATTCCTCTGCCTACCCCATAATAGTTCTCAGAACAAAATTGATGAGTATAAAAAGTTAGCCCCTAAAATTATTGATCTAAGTGCGGATTTCCGGCTGAAAGATATGAATGAATATGAGAAGTGGTACGGACATAAACACGCGCGTCCTGATCTTTTAAGCGAATTTGTTTATGGAATACCCGAACTTCACCGCGAGGAGATGAAGAGCGCAAATTATATCTCAAGCGCAGGATGCAATGCTACCGCCAGCATACTCGGATTGTATCCTCTCTATAAAAACGGTTTGGTGGAATTGGACCGGACGGTAATAGAAGTCAAAGTGGGCTCAAGCGAAGGGGGCAATAAGGTTAATGAAGGCTCGCATCATCCGGAACGCTCCGGGGTTGTCCGCTCATATCAGCCTACACAGCACAGGCACACGGCAGAAATGATTCAGGAGATGTCCTTCGGCAAACCGATTCAAATCCATTTTTCCGCTACCGCTATCGATATGGTGCGCGGACTTCTGGCAACCTGCCACGTTTTTCTGAAAGAGAACCTGCAGGAAAAAGAGATCTGGAAAATTTATCGAGATGCTTACGGCAATGAGCCGTTCATTAGAATTGTAAAAGAGAGTGACGGTATCTACCGCTTTCCGGAACCAAAGTTGTTAAGCGGGACCAACTATTGCGATATCGGATTTAAAAAAGACGAATTTTCAAACCGGTACGTGATAATGAGCGCAATAGATAATTTGATGAAGGGCGCCGCCGGACAGGCTCTTCAGGCTTTTAATATTATGTATGGATTTGATGAACGGACCGGTCTTGAATTCCCGGGTCTGCATCCAATTTAAATTATCTCCCTTACTCAAACAGACACAGGAATAAAGACAGATTTTTGGCGAAATTAATAGCACGATCATCGCGCAATAAAGTGTAAAGGGATAAATAAAAGCAAAATGATGGGAAAAATTGAATAATGTGCAGACTTCTTTATGTTAATGCAAAAGAGGAATTTTCCATTTCGGGTTATCTGAAAAAATTTGCGGAGATATCACGGAATAGCAGGGAATTTCAGGGACATGGATGGGGCTGTGCTTATATTCAGGAGGGAATCTGGCATTATTACAAAAACGTCAATCCGATCTGGGAAGAAGATTTTTCCAAATTCGGTAATTCAACCCGGCTGATAGCCCATGCGAGAAGCGCATTTAAGGACGAAGGTATTATTGTAGAAAATAATATGCCTTTCTACGACGAAAAATATATCTTCATCTTTAACGGACAATTGAGCGGAGTTAAGATCAAAGAAGAAGGGAGAATTGGCGCCGAGAAAATATTCAATTATATAAAACGATTCGATAAGGGGAGCATCCGGGATGCGCTTGAAAAAGGAACGGAGATTATCAAAAAAAAATCGGAATTTATCCGGGCTATGAATATTATAATTACTGATTCTCATTCTACATTCATCTATTCTCATTTTAACGAAGATGAGGAATACTTTACTATGAACGCTTTATTATCCGATGATCTTACTGTGGTATGCTCGGATCCTTTTGACGGGGAGAATGATTGGACATTAATTAAGAATAATACGCTTTTGGAGTTAAAATGCTTTTGATTAAAATCGGCGGCGGCAAAGCTCTCAATCTTAACGGTATAATATCCGATCTTGCCGGACTGAAAGAAAAATTTATCATTGTTCACGGTGCAAATTCTCTGCGAGATGAACTGGCGGAAAAATTAGGTTACGTGAAGAAAGTTGTTACTTCTCTCTCCGGATACGATTCGGTATTCAGTACTGAGGAGACTATCGATCTGGCTATGATGGCATACGCGGGATTGAAAAACAAGCGGATTGTTGAATTGTGCCAGCAGAACGGAATTAATGCCGTAGGGCTCTCCGGC
Source organism: Melioribacteraceae bacterium (assembly GCA_041674325.1). Classification (GTDB taxonomy): domain Bacteria; phylum Bacteroidota; class Ignavibacteria; order Ignavibacteriales; family Melioribacteraceae; genus Fen-1258. Next base: position 10,169 of record JBAYWA010000028.1, read on the forward strand.
CTCGATGGAAAGGTTATTCAAGGA
>JBAYWA010000029.1:0-10041 GCA_041674325.1 Melioribacteraceae bacterium
CTCGATCTGCTCTGGATACCAGTCGTAAAATCATGGCGTCTGAATGAGCGGCATTACGGCGCCCTGCAGGGTTTAAACAAAGCTGAAACAGCCGAGAAATACGGCACTGAAAAAGTTAAGGTATGGAGAAGAAGTTACGATGTTCCGCCGCCGGCACTCGAGGAAAATGATGAAAGGTATCCAGGTAAAGATCCCCGCTATTCGGATCTTGATAAAAATGAGATTCCCCTTACAGAAAGCCTTAAGTTGACAGTGGACAGATTTCTCCCGTACTGGCATGAAACAATAGCCCCGACTATTAAAAACGGTAAACGCGTAATTATTGCGGCTCACGGCAACAGTCTCCGTGCGCTTGTGAAATATCTGGATAATATCTCCGAGGAGGAAATTACGGAATTGAATATTCCAACGGGAGTTCCACTCGTGTATGAACTTGACACGGAGTTGAAACCTGTCAGACATTATTATCTTGGCGATCAGGAAGTTATTAATGCTGCAATTAACGCGGTTGCAAAGCAGACCGAGAAGAAGTGAAAAATAAATGCTATTGCTTTGTAAGAGGATAAAATTTATTATTACGCCAACTAAAGGAGAAGACATAGTTATTTCTACGGTAACTAATTTAGCAGGAAGTGCCATGAAACGGACAGCTTTTGTTTTTTCCTTTTTCCTTCTCTCTTTTACCACAATTTACTCGCAGACAGTAATCGGGAAATATGCCGGAGAATTTTTGGCCATCGGTGTAGGGGGCCGCGCTTTGGCTATGGGAGGCGCCCAGGTTGCCGTAGTTAGCGATGTGACTTCCGGTTATTGGAATCCCGCCGGCCTGGCTCGAATTAATTATCCGCAGATTGCTCTGATGCACGAAGAGCATTTCGGAGATTTGGTTAATTACAATTACGCGGCTGTGGCTATCCCTTACGGAAAGGAGATGAGCCTTGGACTTAGTATTACCAGGTCAAGCATAGACGGAATTCCGGATACACGAAACGCGTTATATGATGCCAACGGAGACGGCGTCCTCGATCTTCATTCGGGGGACAGACTGGATTATACCAAAATTTCGGAATTCAGCAATTCGGATTGGGCTTTCTATCTTACATTCGCAAAACGTCAGTCGGAAAATTTCTATTGGGGCGCCAACGTTAAAATTTTGAGAAGGGATCTTGCAGAGTACGGCGCTACAGGAATAGGGTTCGACCTGGGAGCCGTTTATATCCCGGTTGATAATTTGTTCCTCGGCGCTAATATTCAGGATGCCACTACTACTCTGGTTGCATGGAGTACGGGCAGAAACGAATTGATAACTCCCACGGCAAAAGTCGGCGCGGCTTACGCTATGCAATTCCTCGGCGGCTCATTAATGCCCGCGCTGGATTTTGATCTCCGGTTCGAAAACAGAAGATCTGCCTCTACATTTTCAGTTGGACCTGTCAGCTTTGATCTCCATGCGGGATTTGAATACAAATTTAAAAATATACTTGCAGTGCGTGCCGGCTATAACGATGTAAAACAATTCACAGTGGGCGCTGGAATTTTCCTCCCAAAACTTCAGGTTGATTATTCATTCGCGCGGTTCAGCCAATCGGAATCAGAGCGCCTTCCGGATACTCACCGGATCTCTCTAATCTTAACATTGGAACAGCCAAAACATCTCCGCGATGGATTATAGGTTTTAACGGAGGCGGGAATGCCCCGTCTCTTCCACATAGCTCCTGACAAAAGATTGAAGGCAATGGATATTCACGATAACAGTACCGGAAGACGCCCCAGGAAGATTTTAGGAAGAGTTAATGCCTCGATATGGTTTCCGTTTTCTCGGCGGACATTCTTTGTCATTTTTTCATATATAGCCCTCGCTTCATTAATTCTCTCCTGTGCCGCCGGATCATCCGCTTTGTACGATTCCGATTACCCGCTCACAAAAGAAATTGCCCGGGCAAAATCCTCTCCGCTTAAAATAAATATCCCGCAGGGATGGGTTGCCGCCGAAGATAATGAAAATAATCTGATCGATCTCTGGCTCATTAGGGAGGATTATTCTGCCACGTTAAATTTCATTCCGGTGAACCTTGATTCAGCTGCCGCGAAGGAAATCGGAGAAGATGAAATTAACGGATTGCTTAAACTGAGCAAGTCATTCAGGAAGATCAGTAGTAAATCGGCTCTAAAATTTATGAACCAGGAGATTTTTGAACTGAATGGAAAAAAAATCGGCGCATATGAATATCTTAATAATTCCGGCACGGTAATACGTGTTGCGGTCTTTAAAACGGGGAAAAAATATTACGAACTCTCAGCAGTCCCCAAAAAGCCAGGCGATCAAAAGGAACTTTATTCGGTTCAAAATTCTGTATTGTCATCAATAGAATAATATTTTTATCATTATCTTAAAGTAATTTAAACATCGCCTCTTAGAATATTACAAATCCGGACCGGAAAAAAATATATTCCCGAAGCAACATTTTTTCATCTCAAGCATCTATAAGTGTAAGCCAAGGAGATTTTGAGCGACTCCGTAAAAAATATCGTGGAATTTACGCTGATTTACAATCAGTATAAGAGGAAACTGTATAATTACACCCGCAAGATGGTGGGAGACGCAATGATGTGCGAAGATATAATCCAGAATGTTTTTATCAAATTCTTTGAAAATATGAACCGGATCAGAAACAGGGAACAGATAGAAGTCTGGCTTTTTACTACAACCCGTAACGCCATATACACTTTTTACAGGACAAAAAGCAGTCATGTGGATCAGTTCAATGTTCAGGATGCGGATGAAATTGAGATTGATTCTTCTGTAAAACTTGACGAAGAACTGGAGATGAAAGAATTAAATGAGATGATTATGAATGAGCTGGATAAGGTGGCTATTGAACAGAGAGATGTTTTTCTCCTCAAAGAGTATGGCGGACTTTCATATAAAGAGATTTCGGATGTAATGAAAATTGACGAGAATTTGGTCAAAAGCAGATTGCATAAGACCCGGCAGAAATTAATCAATAAAATATCAAAAGCTGTTAATTACTAAAGGGGGAGAGAAAAATGGCAAAGGGTATATTAATTAAATCAATTATTATAATGTTTTTTTCGTTCCCGGTATTTGTTGCCGTCAATGCTCAGTCCGGCAAAAATACATCGGGGGATAGTCTGCTTACTCTCTTTAAAGAAAAATACAATCAGGGGTTGTATAAAGAATCGCTGGATCTCTACCGGGAAACTCCGTTGGAAACGCTATCGGCCGAAGAGTCATTTTATCTTGGATTAACTTTCAATAATCTGAGGGAAACTTTCCGGGCTTCCGTGTATCTTGGAAAAGCGGTCGAACTCCTGCCGGCTCATAAAGGATACCGTATTCAGCTCGCGCGTACATTATCGAATCTTGGAAAAACTTCGGAAGCTGTCAGGAATTATCAGACCGTAATAGAGAAAGATTCCAACAATGTAACAGCGCTCTTCGATCTGGGAGTCATCAGATATGATGCGAGAGAATATCAAAATGCGATTGGACTGTTCAGCCGGCTTGTTTCTCTAAATCCGAATGATTTTCTGAGTTGCTACTACCTTGGCAGTTCAATGATGCTTTCGGGCAATCCGAATTATGCAGAGACAGCCTTGAAACATCTCGAACATTCAATAGCGGTAAATCAGGATTACCTGCCGGCTATAAATCTGCTTGCTTTAAGCAAATTCAATCTTCAGAAATTTTATGAAGCAAACGCGCTCTACGGAATGGCATTGAAACTCCGTCCGCAGAACGCTGAATTTTATTTCAAATCCGGAATGTGCAATGAACGGCTGAAGTTTTTTGCCGAATCGGCAGACCTTTATAATAAAGCGATAGCGCTCGATTCAAACCAGGCCGACTATTTTGATCATCTCGGCTTTGTTTATTTCAATCTGGGCAGGTACGATTCCGCCGCCGCCGCTTACAATAATGCGGTACGTATCGACGCCGATCCGGTGTATTTTATTAATCTCGGATTTACGTATGCCAGGATGGATTCGGTAAAAAGATCGATCGAATCTTTTCAGAAAGCCATATCCGTAATGCCGGCCGATAAGATAGGAAATGTATATAATCAGATCGGGGCTGTTCACTACTCGCGGGAAAATTATAAGGAAGCCAAATCTTCATATGAAAAAGGACTCCTTTACCATCCCGGAAATATAGACGCGCAGTTTTATATAGCGATGATTAATGAAAAGATGATGGATTGGAAAAACGCATTGTCGGCTTACAGGAAAGTGATAAAGCTTGCTGAAGGCGATTCATTGCAGATTGAGAGAATTAATTACTCGAATAAAAAAATAGCCGAATTAAAAAAGAGATAAAGCGAAGGAACTTCATTATGTCCATGAATGATAATATTGCCATGATTGACCTCTATTTCGACGGTGAACTCGATAAGGGGAAAGAAGTAATTATGTTCTCAATACTCTCGCGGGATTACGAAGCGCGTGAATATTTTAAAAAATTAAACGCTCTTAAAGCTGGACTCGCGGCAGCGGCCGATGAATTCCCCGCGGAACTGGACCAAAAAATCCTCCATGCCGTCGGGGGTCTTAATGAAAAGAAAGAAAACTTCTTTACAAATAGAAAAATTTTCTCCGCGGCGGCATATTCCGTATCGCTGCTGCTTCTCATACTCACAATCTTTTTCTACTCGAGATCGGAGGAGTATAAAGTTCAGTTTGCCGACTTAACGCGCGAAGTCAAAAAACAGAACGACCGGCTCGAACTTATTATGAACGCATTACCGCAGGTAGATGTATCGGGGAGTTATTACAGAACACAACAGATAATAGTAAGACCTAACATTTGAGGAAAAAATGAAAACTAAAATATTATTTCTCGTTATAATTTTTTCTTTTGCGGGGCTCTATGCCCAGCAAAAAGCCAAACTGCAAAAAGCCGACGAAACCGGATTTATTGAAGTGGATAAAGCGCCCGTCTTGATTTCTAAATTAATGCCGGAATATCCGAAGCTGGCAAAACTTGCCGGTATTGAGGGTACGGTCTACGTGAAAATACTGGTTGATGAAAATGGTGATATCGAAGAAGCAAGAGTAGAGAAAGGTGTTAAAGATATCCTTGATGAGGCTGCTTTAAAAGCTGCAAAGAATGCAAAATTCTCACCTGCATTATTGAAAGAAAAACCGGTAAAAATATGGGTGGTATTACCTATAGCATTTAAACTGTCTGTCGATAAAAAGGATGCTTCTGCTGATACTAAACATGATTCAGAAAATAATGTAGAGTATGAAAAAGGACCGGAGATGATTGAGAGCGCAAAGCCGGTTTATCCCGAAGAAGCCAAGGCAAAGGGTCTTACAGGAAAAGTGTTTGTAAAGATTCTTGTTGGCAAAGACGGTGTGCCCAAAAAGGCAGATATTGTCAAAAGCGAGAATGATATCTTTAATCAGTCGGCTATTGATGCCGCAATGAAATCAAAATTTACACCGGCAATGCAGGGTGGAAAGCCTTTAGCCGTGTGGATTGTGCTTCCCTATAAGTTTGCCTTGGGTGATAAAAAATAAAGCAGAGCATTAATCATAACTGATCGGCTGCGGCTTTAGAGCCGCGGCCGGATATTTATCGCCTTGCGGCTCAAAAAATCCTCTCTGCTAACCTGTCAATTATCCTGTCCCTTTTTTGAGAGGATGACGTACTGTATAGAAATATCAATATTATCCCGAATCGCACACCAGGATTATCCAGTTGAAAACGGATTCCGTTTTGCGATTGCTAATCAAGCGCTCCGTCTCTAACTTTGCCATGAATTTTTTTGAGAGACAGCGGCGGTAGTTGAATTCTGAAAATCAAAATAACGATTACGGGGCTTTCGAGTTAAAGAGAGTCTATAATAAAAACTATCTAACCGGATTGGTTACAGCTGTAGTCATCCACTTGATGCTTTTTTTCCTGATGATACTTCTATTGCCTCATGAGGTAAATGAGAAGCCCGCGAGAGTCAAAATTCTTAAATATGCGGAACTAGGACCGCCCCCGTCAATTATGAGGGAAAATTCGGTTGTTGAAAAAGTAGGGTTTCAAAAGCAGAACTTTGGAAAACCTGTTCCGGCAAAAAAGGGGGAATCTGTAACCGAATTTGAAGTGCCGAAAGAAGGATCTGCCGTCGGAGATGTAAAAATTGAACTTCCAAAAGCAGAGATAAAAATAGAAGTGATAGATGAAACATTTTACGTTGCGGTTGATATGATGCCGGAACCGAACGGAGGAATGGAAGCGGTACAAAGAAAAGTAATTTATCCTCCGAACGCGCGTAGAGATAAGATTGAAGGAAAGGTAATTGTTAAAGCGTTCATTGATGAAGCGGGATCGGTCCGAAGGGCGGAGGTTGTTAAAGGGATAGGAAGCGGGTGCGACGAGGCTGCTATTGCCGCCGTTATGAATACAAGATTCAAACCGGGAAGAATGAACGGAAAAGTCGTGAGAGTTCAGATGAGTGTCGCATTGGAATTTAAGCTGTAGCGGGCCGTGTAAGCTCTTGGTCTCCCGGTGAACTCTGGGGCTGTAAAAAGCTTTACCAAAAAAAATGCCGGATTTAATCCGGCACTGTAAATTTTTTCCCTGAATTGATTATAAGCTGATCACATCGTTATAGATGATAAACGCCATTAGAAGAAGGAGAAGAGCGAATCCGATATTCTGAATTATCATCTTCAATTTAATTGGGAGTTCCCTCTTTAAAATTCCTTCAAGAAGAATTATTACAAAATGACCTCCGTCCAGAACAGGGAAGGGGAGTATATTAATTATGGCGAGATTCAGACTAAGCATAGCCAGAAAATATAAGAATGAAACTCCGCCGCTATCTGCAGAACTTGCCGCATACTGAGCTATCTTTACCGGTCCGCCGAATGCATCTTTAAAAGCTATTTTGCCGGTAAAAACTTCCTTCATCATTCTGAAAAAGATAAGGGTAAAATCTTTTGCTTTTGTGATTGCCTGCGGGATGGATTCAAAGAATCCATATGTGCGATACTCAATCTCTCCCACGTAAGCGATGTTATGGCTGATTCCTATCTTTCCGTCAAGTGCCGGTTTTACCGAAGTGCGAATAGTGTCTTTGTCGCGCAATAAAACTATCGGGATAGATTTATCCTGATTTCCGGTAATGATATCGTTTATTTGAGTACTCTCTTTTATTTCTGTTGAGTTCAGAGATAAAATCAGGTCACCGCTCTTTAAACCGGCATCTTCCGCGGGAGAATTACCCAGTACTGTTACAACAATTGCCTGTGTAGGATACGGAAACAGGAATAATTTATTCTGAGCGCTTTCTTTTAAGAATTTTGAAGAGACCTCAAATGATTGAACCGCTTCGCCACGCTCAACAGTTACCTTGATATTTCCTGAATTGCCCGCGGCATAAATGCCGTCTTCCACATCCTGCCAGTCGTTCACTTTGACATCATTGACCGAAAGAATTTTGTCGAATGACTTGAACCCCGCTTTTTCTGCCAGGCTTCCTTTGTCAACCGTTGTAATAGTTGTTGATTTTGCTATCTCTTTGCCGTGGAAGAAATTTATTCCCCAGAAAATCAGAAGGGTCAGGGTTAAATTCATCATAACGCCAGCCGTAATTACAAAAAGTTTAGGCAGTGTTTTCTTTGCTCTGAACTCATAAGGCTGCGGCTCGGTTGATGCAAATTTTGTATCGAAGCTCTCATCTACCATACCCGCAATTTTTACGTAACCCCCTAACGGAAGGAGAGACAATCTGTAATCGGTATTGCCCTGTCCGTCAAAATCCTTTGCCAGATCGCCGAATGTAAATCCCGTAAGTTTATTGTAGCCGAACAGCCGTTTTCCAAAACCGATTGCGAACACGTCAACGCGCATCTTTGAAAGCTTAGCCGCGGCAAAATGCCCGAATTCGTGCACAAAAACCAATATTCCGATTGTTATAATAAAATAGATGATATATTCCATTCAGCATCCTAACTATATTTTTGTGTAAGATAATCTCTCGTCTTAAAATCGCAATCGAAAATTGTTTCAAGATCGGGATTATAAATTTTACTAATTGTATTTAATGCATCTTCTATAAGATCCGGAATTCTGCTGAATTTAATTTCACCAGATAGAAATTTCCCGACGGCCACTTCATTTGCTGCATTGAGAATGCAGGAAGAAGTGCCACCCTCGCGTATTACTTCATAAGCCATTCTAAGACATGTAAATTTATCAAAATCCGGCTCAAAAAACGTCAAATGATTTATTTTCTTGAAATCAGTAGTGACTCCGTTAAATTCAAATCTTTCGGGATAGGATAGGGCATAAATGATGGGAAGCTTCATATCTGGGCTGCTTAATTGAGCTTTTATCGATCCGTCTCTGAACTCGACCATCGAATGGATTACCGATTGCGGGTGGACAATGACCTCAATTTTTTCGCTCGGCAGACCGAATAACCAGAATGCTTCTATTACTTCCAGACCTTTATTCATCATAGTTGCCGAATCGATTGTAATTTTACTCCCCATTTTCCAGTTCGGATGGTTCAGCGCATCTGCTATCGTAACTTCTTCAAGCTCCATCCTGCTTTTATTCAGAAAGGGGCCGCCGGAGGCGGTGAGAATTATTTTGTTGAGCTCACTCTTCTTTTCACCGTTCAGGCATTGAAAGATTGCACTGTGCTCGGAGTCTACCGGAATCAATTCTGTATTATATTCTCTGCACAAGTCTATAACTATCTCGCCCGCTGTTACAAGTGTTTCTTTATTTGCCAGGGCAATCCGTTTTCTCTGCTTGATCGCCTCAATTGTTGGAGCGAGTCCTATGAAACCAACAAGCGCGGAGACCAGAATATCATAATTATCCCTTTTTGTTATTTCGAGGAGTCCCTCTTTGCCGGATAAGACTTCGCAGGTGTTTCCGACTAATTTCTTCAGTTCAAGAGATTTTGTTTTGTCGCCAACGACAATAGTCTTCGGATGAAATTCGGCTATCTGTTCCTGTAGAAGCTGAATATTATTATTGGCGGTCAAACCGGCGACTTCAAATTCATCCCTGAATCTCCGGATTATCTCCAGTGTATTAACGCCTATTGAGCCGGTTGAACCTAATATCAGAACTTTTTTCATTGCCGTTTATATCCGCAGATCCCGTTAATTAACAATGCGGTTCCTTAAACCCCGGGGTTAAGAACCAAAAAATCTATGAGTGATTGCAAAGAGAAAATTAATAAGTACAATCATATTAATAACCGTATTAAGCGTAAAAAGTTTTTGCAGATTTTTATAACCGTCTTCACTTATGGCAGAGGAACTTTCCAGATCTCTTCCTATGGCGACTCTTACTTTTTTAGCTGTCGGAATTATATAAGTAACCAGTATAATCAGCAGGACAGTCATTAAAATCTGCTTGGTAGCGAGCCAATGATTTGAGCTCATGCTGAAAAATCCATATGCCGGATTTTCGAGCACCAGAGCTATACCGGTAATCAAAATACCTCCGGCCCCTATCATCCCGAATAAATTGGCGAATGTCATATACAAATGAATGAACTTTTTCTCCCCGATTTTGTTCTTATTGGAAAGAATATGACTCCGGAGAATAAGATCGGTTACAAAATTTATGAGCCAGGCGCCGGCAAAGACGACATGCAATTTTGAAATTAATAAATAATCCATAAAAAAATCCTTTCCAGATTAACGTTATTAAATATAATAAAAAGAGCAAGAGAATAAATTCAGAAGATTCCGCCACATAAAGTTTCAACGGTGAAAAACTCAAGTTAGTTCACTAAATAAACTAAAGCAGGAGTTCGGTATGAATAGATCTTTTCCATATATAGCCGCATTGTTAGTAGCAGTAACCGCCACAGTAATAATTTCCAGAGAATTCCGCGTTTCAAAAATCCCGAACGGCTCAAAATTTCAGTGTGCAAACTGCCATATTAATCCGGCCGGCGGCGGAGCCCGGAACGGTTTCGGTCAGGCGGTCGAGAGCAGAGTTTCGCCGAACGGCCAGGAGAATTTTTGGAGCCCTTCTTTTGCTTCTCTCGA
>JBAYWA010000030.1:0-10022 GCA_041674325.1 Melioribacteraceae bacterium
ACCGGGTAAAGCCGCTCGATTATGAAACATATCTGAATCCCCGCTATACATTCGAAAATTTTATAAAGGGAGAGGGTAATCAGCTGGCGCGCGCCGCGGCAATGGCCGTTGGAGACAGTCCCGGACAGACATCGTTTAATCCATTATTCATTTACGGAGGAGTCGGGCTAGGCAAAACCCACTTAATACACGCCATTGGAAATAAAATTTTAGAGAAGGCTCCCGATAAAAGGGTAATTTATATTTCGAGCGATGCGTTCACAGTCGAATTTGTGGAAGCCATTCAAAGCAACACGCTCAATGAATTCTCGGGTTTTTACAAAAGCATGGATGCTTTAATAATCGACGATATTCAATTCCTGGTTGGCAAAGAGAAAACACAGGATCTGTTTTTTCAGATTTTCAATACGCTTCATCAATCCGGTAAGCAGGTAATTTTATCCAGCGACAAACCACCGAAAGATCTAAAAGGATTGAACGAAAGATTAATATCCAGGTTCTCGTGGGGCTTATCTGCAGACATACAGCCGCCTGATTTTGAGACCCGGGTTGCCATTCTGAAAAATAAGAGCGAGGTCTACGGTATAAATCTTTCCAGGGAAATAGTTGAATATATTGCTCAGAATATCTCATCGAACATACGGGAACTTGAGGGGTGTTTAATTAAGCTTCTTGCAAGTTCCTCTCTTAATTCAAAAGAGATCGATTTTGAGTTTGTTAAAAAAACGGTGCGGGAGGTTTCAACTAATAAGCAGGTAAACGTATCGGTTGAACTTATCACAAAACTAGTGTGTGAGTTTTTTGGGGTGGAAGAGAATAAGCTGCGCGAAAAAAATAGGAGAAAAGAGGTTGTTCTTGCGCGGCAGGTGGCTATGTATCTTTCCAAACAGATGACGAAACTGTCGCTTAAAACCATCGGTCTTCACTTCGGCGGGAGGGATCATTCAACCGTTATTCACTCTCAAACAAGCATCGAGCAGTTGGCTTTGAAGGACCCCAAAATTAAGGAGGTTCTTGAGACTCTCAGAAACAAAATTGAGATAAGCGCTTCCTGATCGGCTGTTGATATCCGGTGTGTAACTTGTAGGGTATTTGTTGATATTCGGTGTTTACCAATGAGCGCGGTAATAACTTCTACTTACTGGAAAGTTATTAACAATCACACTGACCGGTTATTTTACCAATTTATCACTTAAGCGTATCAATTGAAGGTTATCAACATATACACATCATTATTATTATTACATATTTTTTAAAATATAAGCTATATATAATAATATGTGTGTTGACAGTGTTGATAAACAAGTGTCCGGATAAATTGAAAGTTGCATCAAATTTTGATATTTTTTGACCCAACATGGAGACGAATTATGGAATTCAAGGTTAACAGCAAAGAACTCGAAAAACTACTCAGCAAAATCATTCCCGCAGTTCCAACTCGTACACCAATGCCCATTCTAGAAAACTTTTTATTCGAAGTTAAAGATGGACAGCTGACTATCTATGCCACTGATCTTGAAATATCCCTGAAATCGTCGTTAAATATTGTAGCTGAAGAAAATATAAAAATAGTAGTTCCTGCCCGTCTCCTCAACGATGTTGTCCGCTCACTTAAAGACACCACCATTCATTTTAAGCTGATGGCCAACAAAAAAATAAACATTGTAACTGATATGGGTAAATATACAATCAGTTATCTGGACGCAGATGAGTTTCCCGAGATCCCATCCGTTGAAGCGGACAAAAACGCAAAAGATATTAACGAGGTTATAATAAACGGTGTTGAACTTCGGCAGGCATTTGACAGATGCGCGTTTGCAATGAGTAAAGAAGAGATGCGTCCCGCTATGATGGGAACGTTATTTGAATTCACCGACGACGGATTGAGATTAGTTACAACCGACGGCCATCGTCTGGTAAATATGCTTAAGAAAAACATTAAAGCCGCATTCAATCAGCAGTATGTGGTTCCCGAAAGAGCCGTTTCCGTACTATCTAAAATATTAGACGAGAAAGACGTTAAGATACATCTTACTAAATCTTATGTATCGTTCAAACTAAACGATATCGAATTGATAACCAGACTTATAGCACAGAAATACCCGGATTATGCCAGTGTAATTCCTCTTGAAAACGAATTCCAGATGAAGGTTAACACCAAAGAGATTCACGATTCCATAAAGAGAATGATGCTCTTCTCCACATCAAGCACAAGGCGCGTAAAGTTTTCAATCACCAAAGACGCACTGGAAATTTCGGCGGAAGATTTGGATATAGGAGCATCCGGCGAAGAAAAAGTTGTATGTGAATACGGCGGCGATGATCTCGAGATCGGATTCAACTCGGCTTATGTTAATGATGTATTAAGCCACCTGGGAACAGAAGAGGATATTATTTTTAAACTTCACTCACCGACAAAAGCGGTTGTAATAGAACCGGTTCTGAAAAAAGAGAATCTAGATCTGATGATGCTGTTGATGCCGGTTCGTTTGAATACTTAAGATGGTTCTGAAACAAATTGAATTGCAAAACTTCAGGCTGCATAAAAACACATCGCTGAATTTTTCCGACAAATTAAATCTTATTGTTGGCGGAAACGGTCAGGGCAAGACATCCATTTTAGAGGCAATTTACTACTTGTGCACTACAAAAAATTTAAATCTTGCTAGCGAGAGCGATGTTGTTTTGTTCGGCGAACAGTTTTTTGACGCCAAAGGTAAATTTTCGGATCTGACTCAGAATCAGACCAGAATGTTTTACGATCTCCAGAAAAACAAAAAAAGTTTTTTTTTGGATGAAAAACAGATTTATAACGGATCGGCAGTAATAGGTAAATTTCCGATAGTTTCGCTGATACAATCCGACCACGCCATAACACTAGGCGCGCCGGCAGAGCGGAGACGTTTTGTTGATTCTGTTATTTCGCAGGCGAGCCATGCATATCTTGAAATACTGTTAGAGTATAATAAAACACTGCGGCAGAGATCGTCGCTTCTCTCGCAAATTAAAGAATCGCGAAATGTAAATTTATTCAGCCAGCTTGATGCATGGACAGAAGCGCTGATTATAACCGGGTCGGAAATTATTAAACACCGGATCCGCTTTGTTAAAGAGTTTAATGTATATCTGACCGATGCGTACAATCAGATAATAGAAAATATGGAGGAGCCGTCCATCAGGTATGCTTCAATACCGGGGGCAGACGAGGACAACATCGCGGAAAAGTACAGAGAAGAATTATCTGACGTGCGGGACGATGAATTGAGAAGAGGCACAAATTTGGCTGGTCCGCACAGGGATGATTTTATTTTAACAATTAACGGTCTTGAGTTGAAGAGGTTCGGCTCTCAGGGACAGCATAAAACCTTTCAGATTGCCCTGCGGTTCGGACAATTTTTTTTCATAAAGGAAAAACTGGGCAAGACACCGATCTTTCTGATGGACGATATATTCGGCGAGCTTGACACTTACCGCGCAGGAAAGATAAGCGGGTATCTGGCCAGAATAGGACAGGCATTTATAACTATGACCGACCTTACAAAAACAGAAGGTCTTAACATAAACGCTGAAAATATATTAATAGAAGTACATAATGGCACGGCAACATACGCATAGCAGTTTTAAAACTATCGAAGATGTTTTAAATAGCGAGAATGAGTTTATAAATCTCCGCGAATCGCTTAAGAATTATGATATTGTCAACAATTTCGAAAAAATATTTCCCGAGCTGAAGCTGATAGCTCATCCGGTAAAAGTTGAAAAGCAGGTTTTGTTTCTTCGCGTTGAAAATTCGGTTTGGAAGAGCGAATTGAATTTCAGAAAAAATCTTATAGCAGAAAAAATAAACAAGCATTTCAACAAACAGGTAATTAAATCAATTAGATTTTTGTAGAGAAGGAATACAGATTTATTATGGCGAAAGAGAAAGAGAATACAAACGGAAAATCGCAGGAAGAGTACAATGCGAAAAGCATCAATGTTTTAAAGGGATTGGAAGCGGTCAGAAAACGCCCGGCGATGTATATAGGCGATATCGGCTCGCGGGGACTCCACCATCTTATCAATGAAGTTGTGGACAACAGCATTGACGAGGCGCTTGCCGGCTATAATGACCGTGTTATAGTGACAATTCATAAAGACCAGAGCGTAACAGTAGAAGACCGCGGCCGCGGAATTCCGGTTGATATGCATCCGGAGGAAAAAAAATCCGCGCTCGAAGTTGTAATGACCGTTCTTCACGCGGGAGGAAAGTTCGATAAAAATTCTTATAAAGTGTCGGGCGGTCTTCACGGCGTAGGCGTTTCCGTGGTTAACGCGCTTTCCGAATGGCTGATTGTCGAAGTGAGGAGAGACGGAAAGATATATACGCAGGAATACCGGAAAGGAGTTCCTAAATATTCAGTTAAGCAGACGGGAACATATAAGGGCGAAAACACCGGCACCAAAACCACGTTCATGCCTGATAAAGAAATTTTCAAAGCAACAAAATATCATTTCGATACCGTTGCGGAGAGATTAAGAGAGCTTGCCTACCTCAATAAAGATGTGACAATGACGCTTAAAGACGAAGCGGAAGGTCAGGAAGAAACATATAAATTCAAGGGCGGGCTTATAGATTTTGTGAAGTATCTCGATGAAAACCGGTCTCCAATTCATAAGCCGGTTTACATTGAAGGGGAGAAAGACAACACTCCGGTTGAGATCGCATTTGAATACAGCGATTCATATTCGGAAAATGTTCACTCGTATGTAAACAACATCAATACTATAGAAGGCGGAACTCACCTTGTGGGATTCAGAACGGCGCTCACGAGAACGTTTAATAATTATGCATATAAGAACGGACTGATAAAAGACAACAGTAAAATTTCGTTGACCGGGGATGATTTCAAAGAAGGCTTGACGGCCGTAATATCGGTAAAAGTTATGGAACCCCAATTTGAAGGCCAGACTAAAACAAAACTTGGCAACGGGGAGGTTAAATCTGCAGTAGAAACTCTTGTTGGAGAAAAACTCGCAGAGTTTCTTGAAGAGAATAGCTCGATTGCAAAAAAAATAATTGACAAATGTATGCGAGCCGCCGAAGCGAGAGAGGCGGCCCGTAAAGCGCGGGAACTGGTGCGCAGGAAAAACGCTCTTGATACGATGCACCTCCCCGGAAAGCTTGCCGACTGCTCAATCAACGATCCGGAGCATTGCGAAATATATATTGTTGAAGGTGATTCCGCGGGCGGTTCGGCAAAGATGGGACGCGACAGGAGATTCCAGGCAATTCTTCCTATTAAAGGAAAAATTCTGAACGTCGAAAAAGCAAAGATCAACAAGATACTTGAGAATCTTGAAATCCAGGCAATGGTTTCTGCCATCGGCGCCGGGATAGGCGATGAGTTTGACCACGAAAAAGCCCGTTACGGAAAAATTATTTTAATGACCGATGCGGATGTAGACGGAAGCCACATCAGAACTCTCCTTTTAACATTTCTTTACAGACACATGAAAGATTTATTAAACGCAGGGAAAGTATATATAGCGCAGCCCCCTCTTTATAAAATTAAAAAAGGAAAAGAGGAATATTATGCGTTTGATGATGAGGAGAGGGATAAGATACTCAAGAGATTTAAAGCCGACATGAAAGGGAAAGAGGAAAAAATTCTTACCGCAGAAGAGGCTGAGGAAACGGAGAGCGGAGAGCAGCCGGTCAAAGGAATTGTTATTTCCCGATACAAAGGTCTTGGCGAGATGAACCCGGAACAACTCTGGTCAACTACTATGAATCCTGAAACCAGAACGGTTCTTCAGGTGAACGTAGAAAGCGCGGCAGCCGCGGATAAAGTATTCGAAACTCTTATGGGAGACGCAGTTGAACCTCGAAGAGCTTTCATAGAGAAGCACGCTAAATACGCAAAGCTGGATATATAAATATCAATTTTGCTCTTGATCATACTCTATATCTCCACGGATGAACGCGGATTAAGAACTCGGTTGGGAACAAGAAAGAATTAATGCAAGACAAACACACATATCATCAGCCGGTTTTGGAGATTGCAAGAAAGGATTTTACGGCAATAAATAAAAACTTAAAAGTTGATGATGCATTTAAAAAAATACGGGAAGAGGGGGTTGGCGAAAGGATTTTTTATTTCTACGTCGTTGATGATGAAAACAAACTGGTCGGGGTTTTGCCGACAAGAAGACTGCTTATAGGCGGCCTGGATCAGAAGATAGAAGATTTGATGGTAAAGCATGTAGCCGCCCTGCCGGAAACGGCAACCGTTTACGATGCTCTTGAGTTCTTTGCAACCTATAAGTTTTTGGCTTTCCCGGTAGTAGACGGCGAGAGAAATATGCTGGGAGTTGTTGACGTAAATCTATTTACCGAAGAATTACTTAACACCGAAGAGCCGGAAGAGGTAAACGATGTTTTTGAGGAGATCGGTTTCAAAATTTCCGAAGTAAAAAACGCCTCTCCGCTGAAAGCCTGGCGCTACAGATTTCCGTGGTTCCTTTCTACAATTCTTGGAGGAACAATTTGCGCGCTGCTGGCCGGATTTTTCGAAGCGACTCTGACCGAAAGCATTTTAATTGCGTTTTTTTTGACGTTAATGCTTGGGTTGGGCGAGAGCATAAGCATTCAGTCGATGACCGTCACTATCCAGCTTTTAAGATCGGCGCGCCCGACTTTAAAGTGGTACTCTAAAAATTTATTCAGAGAAATTCAGACGGCTCTGTTAATCGGACTAAGCTCGGCTGTTTTGGTTGGTCTGGTGGTCGTTATCTGGAAAAGTGATTTTCCGGCTGCCGCTGTAATAACGACAAGTATAATTCTGGTGCAGCTGGCGGCGGCGGTTCTGGGTCTGAGTGTTCCGGCGCTGCTGCATAAATTGAAGCTTGATCCCAAGATTGCAGCCGGACCGATAACACTGGCGCTGACGGATATTTTCACTATTCTCTTTTATCTTGGATTGGCGGCTGCGATTTTATAATTAGACTTAAGCAAGAAAATTTTTATTAAATAAAAACAGACACAATACTGATGACAACAATATTCGAAAAAGTAGTACCGGTTACGCTTGAAGAAGAGATGAAATCGTCTTACATCGATTATGCGATGAGCGTAATTGTCGCCCGTGCCTTGCCGGACGTTAGGGACGGACTGAAGCCCGTACACCGCCGCGTTCTATTCGGAATGCACGAATTGGGAGTTCCCCACAATAAGCCGTATAAAAAATCCGCACGTATCGTCGGCGAGGTCCTTGGTAAGTATCATCCGCACGGAGATACGGCGGTTTATGATTCGATGGTAAGAATGGTGCAGGATTTTTCGCTCCGGTATCCGCTTGTAGACGGCCAGGGAAATTTCGGCTCGGTGGACGGCGACTCGCCGGCCGCGATGCGTTATACGGAAGCGCGCCTTGCGCGCATAGCAGACGAAATGCTGCGCGATCTTGATAAAAACACGGTAAGTTTCGCCGCAAACTTTGATGAATCTTTGCAGGAGCCGACAGTACTTCCATCCTATCTTCCGAACTTATTGGTAAACGGGGCCAGCGGCATTGCGGTGGGCATGGCTACAAATATTCCTCCCCATAATCTTGGAGAAATTGTCGATGGTTTGGTGACAATAATTGATAAACCGAAGACTACACCGGAAGAGCTGATAAAAATAGTTAAAGCCCCCGATTTTCCCACAGGCGGAATTATCTACGGTTATGACGGAGTAAGAGAAGCGTTGCTAACCGGCCGCGGAAGAATAGTAATACGCGCCAAAGCCAATGTCGAAACCCTAAAGAACGACAGAGAAAATATTATAATAACGGAAATCCCGTATCAGGTCAACAAAGCCTCTTTGATTGAAAAGATTGCTGATCTTGTCCGTGAAGGAAAAGTTGAAGGGATCTCGAATATCAGAGACGAATCTGACCGGGACGGAATGCGAATAGTAATTGAACTAAAGAGAGACGGGCAGCCGGCGGTGACCCTGAACCAGCTTTTCAAGCACACGCAGATGCAGGTAACGTTCGGAGTAATAATGCTTGCGCTTGTGAACGGACAGCCTAAAGTTTTAACCCTTCAGCAGATGATGCAGTATTTCCTTGATCACAGAATGGATGTTTTGATTAAGCGGACTCAATTTGATCTTGATGCCGCTGAAAGGCGAGCCCATATTCTGGAAGGATACATCATCGCGCTCGACAACATCGACGCCGTTATCCAGACGATTAAAAAATCGAAAGACACGGAAACTGCTAAAGCCAACCTGATGAAGAAGTTCAAACTTTCAGAGATTCAGGCAAAGGCAATTCTGGACATGAGACTTCAGCGCCTTACGGGACTCGAGCGGCAGAAAATAGAAGACGAGTACAAAGAGACGTTGAAGTTCATTGAAAAACTGAAAGGCATTCTAACAAATGAAAAGAAAAGATGGCAGATAATTAGAGAAGAACTTCTTATTCTAAAAGAAAAGTATGCGGATGAGCGAAGAACAAAAATAGAGATGCAGCTTAAAGAGTTTAAGCTTGAGGATATTATAGCCGAAGAAGATGTTGTTGTAACCATCTCTCATGCGGGATTCATTAAACGGTTCCCGGTAAGCGGTTACCGCAGACAGGGACGCGGCGGCAAGGGTGTAACCGGAGCCGGAACACGGGAAGAGGACTTTATAGAACATATGTTCGTCGCCTCTACGCATCATTATATTATGTTCTTCACCGACCGCGGAAAATGTTACTGGCTGAAAGTCCACGAGATTCCGGAAGGGGGACGCGCGACCAAAGGAAGATCAATTCTTAACCTTATCGAAAAAGATAAAGAGGAAAACATAACGGCATTTGTTTCGGTAAAAGAATTTACAGACGACAAATATATTGTTATGGCCACCGAGCAGGGCACGGTCAAGAAAACGGTGCTCTCGGCTTATTCGAATATCCGCAAGGGCGGAATCATCGGAATTAATCTGAGCAGCAATGACCGTTTGATAGAGGCAAAGCTGAGCGAGGGGAATAACGACATAGTTATCGGAACAAGAGACGGCATGGCAATCCGCTTTAATGAAAAAGATGTGCGCGATATGGGCCGCACAGCTACTGGAGTCCGGGGTATTAAACTCGCCAAGAAAGATGTCGTAATTGGAATGCTGGTGATTAAAAACGCTACGACGCTTATGGTTGTTACCGAAAAAGGTTTTGGTAAACGATCCGAGATTGAGGATTACAGAATTACCAAACGGGGCGGTAAGGGAGTTATTACTGTTAAAACTTCGGACAGGAACGGAAAATTGATTGCGATGAAAGAGGTGAATGATGCGGATGAACTTGTTATAATTACAACCGGAGGAATGGTAATACGTCAGGCCGTTCACGAACTCCGCGTGATGGGAAGAAATACACAGGGAGTACGATTGATCCGTCTGAATGAAGGAGACGACATCGCCGACATAGCGCGTGTAATTCCTGAAGACGAAGGCGCGGAAGAATAAAAACATCAACCGTCATTTTCGTATCGGCGCCGCTTGATTCGTAATGACAAAAGAGGAAAATGAAAATGTCACACAGCAAAAAATTGCAGTTCGAGTCAAAAACGGTTCACGCGGGAATCAAGGATTATCAATTTGGCCCGGTTGTTCCGCCAATCTATCAGACGTCTACTTTCAAATTTGAGTCCGCGGAACACGGCGCGGCCCTGTTTAAAGGGGAGGCCGATGGATATATCTATACCCGCATGAAAAATCCAACGGTTGAGGCGATGGAAAATGCAGTTGCTGAACTTGAAGACGGGTATAAAGCGCTGGGTTGTGCAAGCGGAATGGCCGCCATCAGCGCGGTGTTTATCTCGCTGCTTCAATCGGGAGACCACGTTGTCTGTTCAAAATCCGTATACGGACCCACTCTTACCCTTCTTCAATCGATAATGAGCAAGTTTGGCGTAGAATCCACCTTTGTAGATTCGGACGTTGATGGGGAGATCGAAAAAGCAATGAAGCCAAATACAAAAATTGTATATATCGAAACGCCGGCAAATCCAAT
>JBAYWA010000031.1:0-9962 GCA_041674325.1 Melioribacteraceae bacterium
TCTTGTTGATAAAGAAGGTAAACCGAAGAGAGCAGTTGTTATCAAATCCGATTCTGAATTGTTCAACCAGGCAGCTATCGATGCGGCTATGAAATCGGCTTTTACACCGGCGATTCAGAATCAGCATCCGATTGCAGTGTGGATAGTATTACCTTACAAATTCCAATTGAATGACAATAATTAGATGCAGAAGGTAATGAAATATCTGGCATATGCAACGGGAACTATTTTTCTCCTGCTGGGTGCCGTTATTCTTTTTACGAATATATTTGAAATGAGACAACTCCCGGATCAATTCAGATTGATGCTGGGAGTTGTTCTTATTCTTTATGGTTTTTTCAGAATAGTATCTACAGTTTTTAAAAAACCGCCCAAAAATGAAAAAGTATAATTCAATTCCTGTTATCCTCTTTGTCTTTGCAATCATTTTTAATTTCGGATGCAAGGAGCGACATTTATCGCCAACAAAAGGTTCATTAAAATGTTATGTGGATGAATCTCTTTATAATGTTGTCAAAGCAGCAAGGGATTCATTCGTAGTCGTCTACCCGGAAAGCAAAATAGAGTTGATAACTGTTAAGGCAAGGGAAGGTATTGCCTCAATTCTAAACGGCGATGCCAAACTATTTATCAGTTCAAGAAATTTGAATGATGAAGAGAAATCTTTCCTGAAAAAACAGAAAACCGATGTCCGCGATTATAAATTCTGCTACGACGCGGTTGTCCCGATAGTTAGCGAGGATAACCCGAAAGAGAATGTTATCGTAGCCGACCTTCAAAAAATGCTCAAGGGCGAAATTCGCAATTTCAGTGTGTTTGTCCCAGAGCACAATTCCGGAGTTTATGAATATCTCAAGACAATTTTGCTTGATAAACAGGAACCCCAAAACGTTACAATAGTTAAAAGCGAAGAAGAGACGATAAACAGAGTCAGAGAGACAAAAAATGGTTTAGGGTTTGTGGGACTTAATACTTTAGAGAATGTAAAGGGGGTAAAAATTTTAGAAGTGGGATCTAAGGTCAGAAGCGACGGAGAAGTGCTCTATTACAAGCCCTACGTTGCCTATCTGGTTACTCAGAGTTACCCGTTAATTAGGACAACAGCAATTTTTATTAATGATTACGGAACAGGTCTCGCGGCCGGATTCCTGACTTATCTGACGAGTTATGAAGGCCAGAAAATTGTATCTAAAAATAATTTAGGACCGGCAACGGTTCCGATAAAAATGGTAAACTAAATCGGCGGTATTAAAATGAAAAAACAGATTCTCATATTACTCTCTATTTTTTTCGCATTGATTATTAATCTTTCGGCGCAAAGCGTCAGCGACGGCGAAAAAGCGATCAAGAATAAAGAATACGACAAAGCATTGGCTATCGCCAAGCAATTTATAGACGCTAATAACACGGCCGATGCGTTCAAATTATTAATACCGCTTGAACAAAAAGAATTTAAAGACAAGAGACTGTTCGAGTATTTCGGTGATGCTTACGCGAAGATGAACGTCGGCGAAAATGCAATAAATTATTACGCCAAGGCCGAAGCTATGGATTCCCTCGATATCCCGCTCAAATTCAAAGTGGCGGAATTGCTGACAAAGGCGGAAAGATATACCGAAGCTGTTAACAAGTATTTAAAGATTGCGCTTATAGATCCGAATAATTCAGAAGCCTTTCTGGAGGGTGCTACAATTCTCTATAAGGCAAAATTATACGCAGATGCCGCTATCATGTTCGAAAAATATCTGGCTATTAAGCAGACAGAAGACGAATATCTTAAGATTACAAGAGCTTACATGGAAATAAGGAATTATGAAAAGACTTATAACTATGCTCTTGAGGGATTGACAAAATTTCCCGGCAACTTAACTTTAACCAAAAATGCCGCGATTGCCTCTCTTGGACTGCAGAAATATGAAGAAGCCGGAAAATATTATCTTGCCGTTCCCGATTCGATGATGTCTGTCAGCGATCTCAAAAATGCGGGAAGAGTCTTTCAGCAGATTAAAGCCGATTCTACGGCGATCAAATTTTTTGAAAGAGTTGTTCAGAAAGACAGCACTCAATCGAGTCTTTTTATGGATATGGCGAATAATTATTTCAGAAATAAGAACGATACGCTGGCGATAAAATATTATAAGGCTAAAATCGCGGTTGATCCGACATACGAACCGGCACACAGATATATGGGATTTGCCTATTATGATATGAAAGACTGGGACGGAGCGAGACAGGCTCTTTTGGGCGCGAAGGCGCTGGTTGATACAACTTTTATGACCAATTACTATCTGGCTCTTGCCTATGCTCAGATGGATTCGACAGAGCAGATGGCGGAACAATATTCAACCGTTCTTAGACTTGCCGAAGGAAAAGAAAAACAATATAAAGATTACATCATGGAGGCGGTGGCTAATCTCGGTCAGCGTGCTTTTAAGATGAAAAATTACAATGCCGCAGTGACCTACTATAGAAGGGCTAATCAGCTGAAACCGAATGATTGGAGATACATGGAATCGTTAGGTGCCTGTTATCAGATACTTCAGAATTACGATGAAGCTATCAAATGGTACTGTGCTACACTGAAAATTAATCCCAAGAGCGAACCAGCAAGAAAGGGGCTCAGAATGATGAGTGCCGATGATTGTATCCCGAAGAATGGTAAATAGATAAAATGGGATCTGATAAAATTAGAAGCAACTTCAATCCTTGGCATCATGTTAGTTACGGCAACGATGTCCCGAGAATTGTAAATACAATAATCGAAATTCCCGAAGGCTCAAAAGCCAAGTATGAATTAGATAAAACGAGCGGTCTGCTTAAACTGGACCGCGTTTTATTTTCCGCCGTTCATTATCCCGCCAATTACGGTTTTATTCCAAGAACCTTGAGTGATGACGACGATCCGCTTGATATTCTTGTGATATGTTCGGTTGAAGTTGATCCGCTCTGTCTCATCGAAGCAAAAGTAATTGGCGTAATGGAGATGGTGGATAATGAAGAAAAAGATGAGAAGATAATTGCGGTTGCAAAGAACGATATCTCTGTTAATTATATAGAGGATCTCGAACATATGCCTCCTCATACCATGATTCAGCTTCAGAGATTTTTTGAGGATTACAAGAAATTAGAACATAAAAATGTGGTTGTTGAAAAAATTGTCGGAAAAGAGGAAGCATATTCGGTTATTAATGAAGGCATTAAACGTTACGAGGAAAAGTTCGGTAAAGATTTTTAATTGAAAGGGTTCCGCATGAGTTACGACTCAGAAGAAAACGAATTATCTCGCAATATTAAGATATCACCGACGCTTGTTATCATATACACTTTGCTGGGGCTGGGGGCTATAATAATGTCTGGTCTTATATTCTATTATATTTATCAGATTTTCAAGTAACTCCCCTAAAATCCAGAAATTATTTTTTTATTCTGCTAAACTTGCGTAGGTTTTGAATTTGACTTCCGGTCCCGGTATTTCCAAAAAAGATACATTGGCAGGCCTGCCGCAATCAAAATCAATCCCATCATCGCGTTCGACGTATCCGAAATTATCGAATTGACGAGAAACAAAAACGAGAAGACTACAAAAATTGCGGGAGTATATGGATAACCCCAGACTTTATACGGCCGTTCGGCATCTGGCATCTTTTTCCGGAGAACAAAAACCCCAAAGGCGCCCAGCATGTAAAAGAGCCACGCGGCAAAAATCACATAATCCGTGATTGTATCGAACGATCCCGAAAGGACCAGAACACAAGACCAGATTCCCTGAACAATTAATGAGATATGCGGCGTGCCGTATTTGGGGTGAACCTTCCCGAGATCCTTAAAGAATAAATTTGCTCTTGCCATAGCGAACGGAACTCTTGCCGTTGCCAGGATGCTTCCGTTAAGGGCGCCGAAAGTAGAAATTATGACCGCGATAGAAATTAGTGAAGCGCCGTTAGCGCCGAATATTTTTTCGGCCGCAGAAGCTGCCACAAGCGGAGATTTTGCCATCTCGCCGATTGGTAATACATAAAGATAGGCGACATTGATAAGGACATAAACCACAATTACTATCACTGTTCCCCATAACAAACTCAGGGGAATATTGCGACGCGGATTTTTTACTTCTCCGGAGACGTATGTTACGCTGTTCCATGCGTCGTATGCCCAGAAGGCCCCCGCAAACGCGAGCCCGATCATCGCAACCATATTTGATCCTCCCGTTTCGGGGAGCGAAAAGCCGTTATAGATATTAGAAAAACTTCCGTTGCCAAGCAGAAGCAGAAATATTGAAATGAGCACTATTGAGATAATTTTTATATATGTAACTATCGTTTGGACAGCACCGCCGAAAACCACACCGATGTAATTGACACCTGTCAAAAAGGTTATACATAGAATCGCGACTGCTTTAGTCCCAAAATCAAGAAACGGATGAATATTGCCCACCATCGGCAGATAGATAGAAAAATCCTGCATACTCTGAGACAGCTGCGGGTATTTTATAAAGTAGCCCAGATATTCCGCAAACGCATATGCAATGGCAGCCTGGCTTCCAGTCTGTATTACCGCGAGGATTGCCCATCCGTACAGATATGCGGTAAAATCGCCATACATCTTTCTGAAATAGACATACTGCCCGCCGGTAGCGTCTATCATTCCCGAGACTTCCGCGTTGATGAGAGCGCCGATAAATGTGATGAGTCCGGCGGCAATCCAGATTATTATCAGCAGTTCGGGAGAACCGAGCTGCTCTGCCATAGATGATGGTTTCCGGAATATTCCAGATCCTATCATGGAACCCGCTACAATCATTACCGTAGCCGTTAAGGATAAGCCTCTGACAAGTTCGGTCTTCTTTGATTTTTCTGTCATATTTTTTCGGTTTAAAGTGCGCACAAAATAACGAACAAATAATAAATCTCAAACGGAAATATTAAGTGTGAACCAGATGAATGATGCGGATTAAAACGGCTAACGATAAATCCCCGTCTCTCTAATTTTTATGAAAGCAAAATAATAGCTATCTTTTGCTCGTTCAAAAAGACGGGTATACAGGTTGACCGTCGTGTTATTAATAATTGAGGTAATTAATGGAAAAAGTTGAACAAAAGAGCGGTTTAAATAATATTGCGTTCTACGTGCTGATGACAATACTTGGGTTAAGCGTTGTTACGGCTGTAGGATATCTGTTTTATTCGCTGATATTCGGTTAATTTTGAATAGAGCCATAAAATCTTCCCGGTCTCGAAATAAATAAAATGAACTCAAAGGATTCTTCAGGAAATTCCTTTCGTGAGATTGTAAAAGCAATGGGGCTTGTCTTCGGCGACATCGGAACAAGTCCAATTTACACTCTTTCAGTAATCTTCGTATTAACTCCTCCAACCGCTCAGAATGTAGTAGGAATACTTTCACTTGTTTTCTGGACGCTCATTATTCTTGTTACGGTTCAGTATACTTTTCTTGCTATGAGTTTGAGTTCGAAAGGAGAGGGCGGAACAATTGTACTTAAAGAAATCCTGCACAGCTCTCTTAAATCGGGCAGGTCGATGATATTCGTTACATTTCTGGGATATGTGGGAGTGTCATTGCTGATGGGAGACGGCGTAATAACCCCCGCGATAAGTATTCTTTCCGCTGTGGAGGGTCTTGAGTTAATTCCCGGCATTGGGACAATCTCGCAGAACACAATTGTTTTAATTACAATCGGCATTTCGGTTCTGTTATTTCTGGTTCAATCGAGAGGTACGGATAAAGTAGCTACTTCGTTCGGGCCAATAATGGTTGTCTGGTTCTTTTCCCTTTTTCTGACCGGATTTTTTTCGATAATACATAATCCCGGAATAGGGATAGCGCTTAATCCTTATTATGGAATAAATTTTTTAATTCATAACGGATTCAGCGGCTTCATAGTTCTTTCGGAAGTAATTTTGTGCGCTACGGGCGGAGAGGCGCTTTATGCGGACATGGGTCATCTTGGAAGAGTCCCTATTAAAAGAGCATGGTACTTTGTTTTCTTTGCCCTCGTAATTAACTATTTCGGCCAGGGAGCTTTTGTCCTTTCGCAGGGCGTACAGCGAGATTCACAAATCAATATTCTTTTTTCCATGGTGAAGGGTCAGTGGGAGGTTCTTTATATCCCGTTTCTGATATTGACATTATTTGCCACCATAATCGCCTCTCAGGCGATGATCAGCGCCGTATTTTCACTTGTCTATCAGGGAATCCGAACGCATATTTTCCCGCTGGCGAAAGTGAAATACACATCGAGCCACATCAAATCTCAAATTTATATCGGGGCCGTTAACTTCGGTCTGCTCCTTGCGGTTATTCTGATCATTCTTGTCTTCAGAGGCTCCAAGAATCTTGCCGCCGCCTACGGATTCGCCGTTACCGCCACTATGACATCAAGCACTTTATTTATGATCTGGATTTTTTCGCGCAGGAAAGACAGGTTGAAATATTTTATTTCTCTATTTGTGTTTATGATTAATCTGGTATTTCTTATTTCAGTTTTCACCAAGATACCCCATGGTGGTTATTGGTCCATCGTAATTGCTCTTATACCGTTTGCCACAATTTTTCTCTGGACATACGGCAATAAAGCGATTTACCGCTCGTTCCGCTCTCTACCTATTGATACATATCTTGAAAGTTTTAATCAGCTTTATGATGACGGCAAACTGTTGCCGGGAAACGCGATGTTCTTTACAAAAAGTCTTGATATGATTCCCCCTTATATGGTTCATTGCACAATCCGGGGGGGAATTATCTACGAACAAAATCTCCTGGTCTCTATAATTACAATGGATAAACCATACGGCGTTCAGAAACTGTTTGTTCCGGAAATTACCGAAGGATTATCGGGACTTGAAATACAGGTTGGTTACATGGAAAGAATGGATATACCCAGAATTTTAAAGGAAACAAATATAGATCCGAAAGTAATGTTCTATGGAGTTGACGATATTTACGCCAAGCGTCCGTTACTGAAACTTTTCGCGTTCATAAAACGTGTAACCCCGAACTTTGTTCAATTCCTCCAGCTGCCGTATCAGAAACTGCACGGTGTTATAACAAGGATAGAGATTTAAACTAGCCGTAAAACCCGTTCTCCTTATGTGTTCCATCGCAGTACGGTTTGTTTTTAGACCCACCGCATCTGCAGAATGCAGTTACACCGCTCTTTTTCTCCTCTTTGCCGTCGATATTTTTTACTGAAATAGTACCATAGACAAGAAGCGGACCGTTGGATGAGATTTCCACCAGATTTTCAGGGCCGGTTTTTAAATCGGGTTCCCCGGACTTACTATTCAAGTAAAAACTTAATGCGCCTGAAGGGCACAGTTTAACCTGCGCGATTATTCTTTCTGTCTCCGCCGCCCCAATATTGACCCACGGGCGGCTTTTAGGATCGAAGACTTTCGGCAGTCCGGTAAAGCATACAGTGCTATGAATGCAGATTGACGGTTTCCAGACAACGGTTACCTCGCCATTTGTATACTTTTTAGTGATCTCCTTCATCTCTTACCATGTTTTTTTTAACGGATGCGCCTCTGTATTAAAAACAATTTTATCAAGATCTATTACTCCGTCCGGAGCAAAAAAGAGGTAACAATATTTCAGTGTTTCGGCAAGAAAAAAACTTTCCATCTGATCGCTCGTCTCTTTTGTTGCAACATTCTTTAAAGCTGCATATCCTTCTTCTATCCGGCAATATTTCACGAGGCTGTCAAAAAACTCTCTCCCCATCCCGAGATATTTTTCGTTCTTTGTAAATATATAGAGATAATAAGCTGATTCAATTGCTTCCGGGCGTAATACGTAACCCGGGTATTTTACCTGGTTGGTTTTATAATCAAACTCTTCCGGTTCGATGCCGTGAATCATCCACATTTTATAAACTGATTCCTGAAGTTCAACCGCGCGTTCGAGATCTCCGCCAAGCGCTAAGACCGCGGGGAGAAAAGCATCAAGCGCGCCAAAGCTGCTTGAAATTTGTTTCCCCGTTAACATATCCGCCTGTCCGTACCACAAACCGGTTTCCGTTTTCTCCGCCAGATATTTATTTACGGCGGCGATACTTTGATAGTACATTGTCTTAAACTCCTCATCACCGAATAATTTCCAGGCTTTGAGGAGATATTCGTAATATGAATCGATCATTCCGCTTATATGGCTCGCTGTATTTTTCCACTCACCTGTTTCAACGTCTATTGTTGTTCCCACCAAACCTATTTCCGATCTGCGTCTAAATAATTCAACCACTGCTTTTTTCGATTTTTCAAAATACACCGGATTGCCGGTCAATTTGCTTAATGTTCCGAATTCAAGCATAAGCGTACCGATTTCGGCGGGATTGTTGACTTTCCCTTTTGTCTCGCCGGTCTTGAGGTTTACATAGATATAAGGCATTCCGGTAGTGGAATTGAATACCGGAAGGAGACGGCGGCCGAGATCTTCAGCCAGATCCAGGAATCTTTTATCGCCGTCAAGCTGGTATGCCGATAATAATCCGCCAAGCAGACGTATAGTGACTTCAAAATTCTGAACGAACAGATTTTTATCAAAGGAGAGTTTTTCAAAAATAAGCTGTTTGGCTTCTTCGGATTCTTTTTTTAATCCCATTAAAACCATAGTATCGAATGCGTCAACTGGAGTCATCAGCAACGACTGGTTTTCGCCGTACCAGTCGCGGTAACTCTTGCTTAGGGGTTTCAGCTGATCATGTCCCCACGCATACTTTTTATACGCATCCCAGGCGTGACGGAATTCATTTTAAACTTTTTCTGCATAAACAACCTTGTCTGTTTTATCGGGTTCATTGAAAAAAGACCGCGCAGGAAGGGATTGAAAGGTGAATAAAACCATAAGAAGAAATAATTTTGCTCTCATTTTGATATCCGTTATTAGTAGTTAAAATTCTTTTTTCAGCAGCTGCGGCCGCTCAGAGTGAACATTAATGATGAACTCGCCGAATAGTGTATTTGCCCAGGCAAACCATGCGCGCGAAAATTTATATGAATCGTCCTTATCGAATGACTCGTGCATAAATCCGGTATTCGCATGAGTAGATTTTAGAATCCGAAGACACTCAGAAATTTCAATTTCGTTTTTACTTGTCAATCCTCTCATTATTATGCTGAGATTCCAAATTTTTCCGAATCCGGCATGCGGTCCGCCAATTCCTTCCGCCGCTTTTCCCCTGAAGAAGAAAGGATTGTTTTCGCTGAACAAAAACCGTCTTGTGTTCAGATAGATTTCGTCGTCATTGACTACAGCGCCAAGATACGGAAGGGATAATAAACTTGGAATGTTAGCGTCATCCATAAAAAGTTTATTCCCGAATCCGTCAATTTCATAAGGGAATATTTTGCCATAATCCAAATGAGCCGCAGTCCCATAAATCTGAAGAGCTTCCTCTATCTCATCGCCAAGCATCATAAAGTCGAAGGCGGTACTATTATCATGTGCAACATCGCCGAACAATTCTGTTAACTGCCTCAGGGACTTTAATGCAAAAAAGTTGGAGGGAATTAAAAAAGGAAATGTAGTCGCATCATCTGAGGGGCGGAACATAGAGCAGATCAGCCCGATCGGTTTAACCGGATTTCCGTAACCGCCTCCGGCCAGAGTATCCAGCTGCCACGAAGTTTTTCTGCCGAACTTATATGGTCCGGAATTTTCTTTCCGCTGCTGCTCTACAAATGTCTTATAAACTAATTTCATTGCCCGTTTCCAGTCTTCATCAAAAACGGATGCATCCCCCGTGGTTTTCCAGTAACCGTAAGCAAGCCGGACCGGATAGCAGAGGGAATCTATCTCCCATTTACGTTCATGCAGTTCCGGTTTCATTTCTGTTTCATCCTTTTCCCAGTAACTCCCGGTAGGTCCCTCATTAAACGCATCTGCATACGGATCAATAAGTATGCATCTTGTCTGCCGGTTAATCACCCCGGCAATAAGGCCGCGCA
>JBAYWA010000032.1:0-9756 GCA_041674325.1 Melioribacteraceae bacterium
CAGGAATGTCACAGGACAAACGCCCCGACTTTCCAGCAGGAATACCGCCTGTTGAATAAATGGGGAGAATATAACTGGTATGCAGATTTCGTGCGCGTAATTAAGGACGAGTCGGACAAACCGGAATATTATCAGGGATATATATATGATATCTCTAAAAGAAAGAAAGTGGAAGAAGCCCTGCGTCAAAGCGAAGAAAGATTCCGGTTTGTATCCTCCAGCATAGCCAACATCTCCTACTCCTGCAAAACCGACGAATTTAATAACTATCAAATAGACTGGATTTTTGGTGCATCTGAAATAATCACCGGTTATACAGCCGAAGAATTAGTTGACTTAAAATGCTGGGGACATTTAGTGGCGGAAGAAGACTTCCCACTTTTCAGAAAACATATACTCGAGGTCAGCCCCGGTAAATCGGATTCCTGCCAGCTCCGGATAAATCATAAGAACGGAAGCATCCTTTGGGTAGAAGCTACCGCTGAGTGCAAGGTGGACGAAAATAATCCGGAAACGTTATTCTTATACGGAGCGATTATAAATATTAACGAGCGCAAACTTGCCGAAGAAGCGCTGATACATTCCGAGCAGGAACTCCGTAAAACAAACAAGATGAAGGATAAATTTTTCTCTATAATCTCACACGATCTCAGAAGTCCGTTTCAGGGATTAATCGGAATGGCAAATATTCTGGTTGAAGATGAGGATCTGACAGTTGAAGAAAGAAAAGAATTCACGGTAAAACTCTACGAGAGTCTGAAAACACAATTCCATTTTATCGACGACCTGCTGACCTGGAACCGGGTTCAAAGAGGAGCGATAGAATTCATTCCGGCAACGGATGATTTAGGCTCGGTTATCCAAGAGACAATCGAACTGCTTAAAAACGGTATAGAAAATAAACAGCTCCAAGTTATTTATGAAAAACCCGGAAGTGTCATTCTGAATTTCGACAGGAATATGGCTGCAACCATTGTCAGGAATTTGCTTACTAATGCTATAAAGTTTACACCGCAAGGAGGAGTAATAAAAATTTTCATGGACAACATGCCGGATGTGGTGACGGTTTCCGTGCAGGACTCCGGTGTAGGAATTGAAAAATTTGAACTTAACAAACTTTGGGATTCTGAGATTCACCGGTCAACCAAGGGAACACAGGGGGAAGACGGGACGGGACTGGGACTGATATTATGCAAAGAGTTCGTTGAAAAACATAATGGGACAATCTCTGCCGACAGTGAAATTAATGTAGGGAGCACTTTTAGATTCAGCATCCCTAAAAATCTGCCTGTGCCTGAAAATGAAAAATAACGTCATGACTAAAAAAGATTTGATTGAAGAGCTCGAAAAGCTTAGAGCCGAAAATGATAGATTAAAACTTGAATCGAAAATCACTTCATTTTCCTCCGGAAGTGAGGGGATATATAAGCAGCTATTTGAGAATAATCCTCATCCGATGTGGGTTTTTGAAATTGCCTCCCTCCGCTTTTTGGCAGTCAATGACGCGGCGATATTTAAATACGGTTTTTCCAGAGAAGAATTTTTAAGTATGACCATCGCCGATATACGGCCCAAAGAAGATGTTCCGAAACTTCTGAATAACATCTCGGAACCAGGATCGGGTTTTGACGACTCGGAAATATGGCGGCACAGGATAAAAGACGGGCGCATAATCGATGTTGAGATTATTTCGCACACGCTGAAATTTAACGGCAAAGAAGCCGTACTTATAGTTGCGCACGATATTACGGAAAAGCGGCAGGTAGAAGCAGCGCTTAAGCTGAGCGAAATCCGTTTCAGAGGTTTAATCAACTCGATGCAGGACCTCGTTTATACGCTCGATTGTGATATGAAGATAACCGGCCTCTACGGTATGTGGTCTGAAATGTACGGGTTGACCGAAGAATTACTGCTGGGAAGAAAATTGACCGCATTTTTATCTCCCAAGGAAGCCAGAATCAACGATGAGTCGAATATAAAGGCACTCGGAGGGGAATCTGTTAAGTTCGAGTGGTCACTAAATTTTAATAACGACAGATTTTATTTCGAAAGCTCGCTCTCACCATTATTCGGGAAGGAAAATCAGATAACCGGGATTGTAGGTGTAGCCAGGGAGATTACCGAGAGAAAAAACTACGAATTTAAATTAAAGGAGAGTGAGGAGAGGTACCGCAACCTGTTTGAGTTTTCTCCTGATCCCATACTGCTTCATCTGAAAGGCAAAATACTTTTCATTAATAGTCTCGGAGTCGGCTTATTAGGCGCGAAAGAGAGGAACGAGATAGTCGGCAGATACATCTATGATTTCATTCGTCCCGATTATCACGAGCTGGTGAGAACAAGATTGGAAGCGCTGGATCTTTCCGTTGGCAAACTTCCCGTTGTTCAGGAAAAGTTTGTACGCCTGGATAAGAGCGTAATTGATGTTGAAGTTTCTACAATCGCTTTCTTGCTAGATGGGGAAATCGCCGCGCAGGTTGTGATCCGGGATATCTCAGATAAAATCAGAGCCCAAAGACAGATCCAGCTTCAGGCGCGACTTTTGAACTCTGCAAGAGATTCTATCTTCCTAATCAGCGAAGATGGAGAAATCGTATATGCTAACGATGCGGCAATTTTATCCCACGGTTACACAGATGAAGAATTTTTAAATATGAAGATCCAGGACCTCGATTTCGGACAAAGTTCCGAGATGGTTACGCCGAGGATAAAAGAAATTCACGAAAAGGGGAGCGGCTCATTCGAACTGATGCATAAAAGAAAAGACGGCTCGGTTTTCCCGGTTGAAGTCAGTGCTCAATCTATTACTATAGATAATGAAAAATATATTTTAAGCGTGAACCGGGATATAACGGAACGGATCGAAACACATACTGCGCTGATTCAGAGCGAGGGTAAATTCCGATCGATATTTGAAACCGCCACGGTTGCAATTTTAATACTCGGACTTGATCATAAGATTATCCAGGCAAATAATGCATTTGCCAAAATGCTCGGATATACTAATGAGGAAGTCATCGGAAGAAGCATATTGGAATTGACCCATCAAGAGGACCGGTACGATTCAAGTTCAAAATTGGGCGGCATCATTCATAAGTCCGACAAGGTGGGATACCTTGAGAAACGCTACTACCACAAAAATGGGGAGATTGTCTGGGGAATAGCATCCGGAACAGTTGTAAAGGATGAAAAAGGACATCCTCTCTACGTGGTTGGACTTATTCAGGATATAACAGACCGGGTTTTAGCTAACCAGCAGATTAGAAAAATATCTCAGGCGGTTGAGCAGAGCCCCGCCTCAATTGTAATCACGGATTTGTCTGGATCAATAGAATATGTAAATCCGAAATTCACCGAGGTGACCGGTTACACATTTGAGGAAGCCATCGGACAA
Source organism: Melioribacteraceae bacterium (assembly GCA_041674325.1). Classification (GTDB taxonomy): domain Bacteria; phylum Bacteroidota; class Ignavibacteria; order Ignavibacteriales; family Melioribacteraceae; genus Fen-1258. The sequence continues at coordinate 3,395 of JBAYWA010000032.1, forward strand.
AATCCCAGGGTTCTTAAATCCGGGAGTCAATCCAAGGAATTTTACAAAGAGATGTGGAAAACTATTTCAGCCGGTAATGAATGGCAGGGTGAATTTCACAACAAGAAAAAATCCGGGGAATTATACTGGGAACACGCGTCCATCTCTCCTATTAAAGACGAAAGGGGGAGAACAACACATTTCCTCGCGGTAAAGGAGGATATTACCGATTGGAAAAACATTCAGGAAGAACTTATCAGATCCAGAGAAGAGGCAATTGAGGCAAGCAAACTTAAATCATCACTCCTTGCAAATATGTCACATGAATTCCGAACTCCATTAAATGGAATACTCGGATTTTCACAGCTTCTTAAAGACGATATTGTTGAGAAGGATCATCTGGATATGATAGCGAAGATTATCCAATCCGGCAAAAGATTAATGAATACTCTCAATTCCGTTTTAACTATTACAGAACTTGAGAACAATGAATTTCTAATCAGTAAATCGGAGATCGAACTCTCCCTATTCTGCCGTCAGATAAAAAACCTATTCGCAAAACCGGCAACCGATAAAAATCTCGAATTCACTATTGATGTAAAAGATGAATCGATAATTGTTGTAACGGACGAAAACCTGCTGACAAAAATATTAGTCAGTATTGTGGATAACGCTATTAAGTACACGCAGCAGGGAGAAATTAAAGTTGAGCTGAAATGTGAAACTGGTGATGACGGAAACGGATTTGCCCTCATAAGCGTTATTGATACAGGAATTGGAATCCGCGCCGAAGATCAATCAATTATATTTAGAGAGTTCAAACAGCTCAGTGAAGGCTTCAGAAGGGATTTCGAAGGATTGGGCCTCGGCTTAACAATGGCATCTAAAATGGTTAAGCTGATCGGAGGGACTATTGAAGTAGTCAGCAATCTGGGCGCGGGATCTAAATTTACAGTCCGGCTCCCCTTCAAAAGCAGCCAATCCACCGAAATAAAATCGGCCGAGACGGCCATGCCCCCAAAAGAATTATCTGTCCCCGCGATAATTAAACCGAAAAACGGATTGATTGATGTGCTGCTTATCGAAGACAATCAGTTAAATGTAGAGGTAGTTCAAAGATTTTTATCTAAGATGTGCCGTGTCTCATTTGCCAAAGACGGAAAAAGCGCCATCGAAATGGCCGGAAATAATGACTACGCACTTCTTATGATTGATATAAATCTAGGACATGGTATGGACGGTGTCCAGGTTCTTAAAGAGATTAAAAAACTGGATGGATACAAAAGCAAACCGGTTATAGCGCTGACCGGCTACGCATCGGATGCCAACAAAAAAGATTTCTTGTCACAGGGCTTTACACACTACCTGGCCAAACCATTTGAGAAAAAGGATTTAATCTCAATTATCGAGCGGATAACAAAACGGGTGTAATTTTTACTCAACCCGCTATATTTTCCGCCGGGAATTTCCTGACAAACACTTCCATAAAATCCCTGAATAGCAAGGAATTTCCATCTATAATAATTCATCATCACAAAATCCACTTGCTAATCTTGGCAATTGCCAATAAGTTTCGGATACAAACATTCTTTTTGAATAATCTATTTAGGATTAAATCATGAGTCTCAGTCAAATTGCAAGATCAATTAAGGCTTCACCCACATTAGCATTAAATGAAAAAGCGGCTATCTTGAGAGAAAAGGGGGATCCTGTTATTCATCTCGGAGGCGGAGAACCAAAGAGCAGAGCACCAATGGACGCACTTCTTTCAGCTGTAAATTCTCTTAATACCGGCGAGATACGATATGCCCCGGCAGACGGCACCCCTGAATTAAAAAAAGCAATTATCCGGTATACGGAAGAATACTACCACCGTAAAGTGAATCCGGAAAATGTAATTGCGTCCGGTGGCGCCAAGCAGGCTATTATGGTTGCGTTACAGGCAATTCTTAATCCCCAGGAAGAAGTCATCTTTCCGGCGCCTTATTGGGTCAGCTATCCCGATATGGCAAAACTTTGCGGAGCAATTGGTGTTGCTGCTTTGCCGGAGGATGGAACCTTTTATCCGCGTTTAAAAGATATTGAGATGCGTGTAGGATCATATACACGCGCTGTAATTATTAACAGCCCCAACAATCCATCAGGGGCGATGTACTCTGAAGATTTTATTGCGGATATCGTTGACTTCTGCGAGAAGAAGGGAATCTATCTGATCATGGACGATATCTATCACCGTTTAATATTCGACGGGAAAAAACCGATAAGCGCTTACGATTACACTAAAAAATCTGTTGAAGAATCGAAGCTTATTATAATTAACGGAGTTTCGAAACAATATGCGATGACAGGTTTCCGTATCGGCTGGGCGGTCGGAAATAAAAAAATAATTGAGGCGATGGCAAATATACAGGGACATCAGACTTCGGGACCATCGGTTCTGCTCCAAAAGGCCGCGGCCGGGGCACTGAACGGAATTCAATCCGGCGTGGAAAGCCTGCGCGCCACTCTGGAAAATAACAGAAACGTTCTCATTGAACAGCTCCGATCATTCAGCGGAGTAAAAGTTTATGTGCCGGACGGGACTTTCTATTCATTCGTGGATTTTTCGGCATATGAAAAGGATTCCCAGAAACTTTCTCAATTCCTTATCGACAAAGTAATGGTGTTAACGGTTCCCGGAAAGGAATTTGGTCTAGACGGATTCCTGAGAATAAGTTACTGCGGAACCATAAAGGATATTACTGATGGAATCGAAAGAATGAAGTGGGCGCTCGATCCGAACGCTCCCAACGAACTCTACATTGGCGACCGTAAATTAGTGAGGGACTGGTCATGAGTAAATATTTAGAATTCAACACCCCCGCTGTTAAACAGGCTCTTGATCTGGCATCCGATTTCAGGCTGAAGAATCAGGGCATTACAAATCTGGACAGGGTTTACTGGAATCTTCCGGACGAAGCCCTTTACGAAGAGATTATTTTCAGAAATGAAGGCAGACTGGCAAAACACGGCGCGCTGATAGTCAATACTGGGAAACATACTGCGCGTGCAGCTTCCGATAAATTCATTGTAAGAGAGGAATCCACCATGAAGGATATCTGGTGGGGAACCTACAACAGACCCTATGCGCACCCCATGTGGTCCCAATTGATGGGAAGATTTCAGGCGTGGGCTCAGGGAGAGGAATTGTTCGTGCAGGATTGTTATGCAGGAGCCGATCCTGATTACAAATTACCCGTCCGGATTATAACGGAAAAAGCCTGGCACAATCTCTTTGCACGCAATATGTTTCTTACAACAAACGACAAAGATGAATTGAAAAAATTTGTTCCCCAATTCACTGTGATTGCCGTTCCCGGTTTTAAACTAGACCCGATAGCCGACGGTACCCGTTCAGATACCGGAATAATTCTTAACTTCGATCAGCGAACAGCCATAATTGCAAATACACTTTATGCCGGGGAGATCAAAAAATCGGTCTTTACTGTTCTGAATTTTCTTCTCACTTATCAGGATGTTCTTCCGATGCATTGTTCTGCAAATGTGGGGGACCGGGGAGATGTGGCATTATTCTTCGGTTTAAGCGGAACCGGCAAAACCACTCTCTCTGCCGATCCAAAGCGCAAGCTCATAGGCGATGATGAACACGGCTGGAGCACTCAGGGCGTCTTTAACTTTGAGGCGGGATGTTATGCAAAGGTCATTCGTCTATCCGCGGAACAGGAGCCCCAGATCTATGAAACAACCCGCAGGTTTGGAACTATCCTTGAAAATGTTGTCTATGATCAGACTTCAAGAATGATAGATCTGGATGACGATTCGATTACCGAGAATACACGCGCATCCTATCCGATTAATTTCATACCGAATGTAATTAAGGACGGTTACGTGCGGACTCATCCTAAAAATATCATCTTCCTCACATGCGACGCGTCAGGGGTAATGCCGCCAATAGCTAAACTAAATCCGGAACAGGCTCAGTATCATTTCATAAGCGGATACACTTCCAAGATAGCCGGAACAGAGATTGGTTTAGGCATTGAACCGCAGATAACTTTTTCCGCATGTTTCGGAGGGCCATTTATGGTGCGCCATCCGTTTGAATACGCCGAGATGCTGAAGCAGAGAATGCTGAAACACGGTGCCACTGTCTGGCTAGTTAATACCGGATGGGTCGGGGGTAGATTTGGCGTAGGTAAGCGTATCAGTATCCGCCATACGAGAAATCTTTTGAATGCGGCGCTCGAGGGAAATCTTGATAAAGTGAAATATCGCAAAGACAAATTGTTCGGATACGAAGTACCGATGAGTTGTCCCGAAGTGCCGGAAGATGTTCTCTACCCGGAGAATTCATGGGGCAACAAAGATGAGTATTGGAAAAAATATGATGCTCTTGCCGCAAGATTCGTTGAGAACTTTAAACTGTTCGAAAAGGGCTGTTCACAAAACGTAATTGACGCAGGGCCCAAAAGATTATCTCAAATTTAATTTTCATATGCCGGGACTTTTAAATAAGTCCCGGTTTTTTTCAAGGAGGACAAAATGAAAGCAATTCGTGTTTTATTTATAACACTGATGGCATTTTCAGTTCTTGCTTCCTGTAAAGACAGCGGCGAAATAACCGAGATAGACGGAATAAACAAAAACCTTGTCAACTCCCCTGCCGTATCAAACACAAAAAATTCTTTTTCAATCGCGGTTAAATCCGAATTGTTCAACTCGGCGCTGGAATATCCGGTTACATTCGAAAAAGCTGATTTCGATATAGCCCTGGCAATCGGACAGATGACTGCGGGCACTGCTTCTATTCAGATATTTAACGATACCAAACAGATGCTCTATAACGGGGAATTTACTTCAAGTTATTCTCTGGCCCAGCACATCACTTTGGATGAGAGACCTACGAAAGTTAAATTCATTTTTAATAATCTTACCGCTTCTTTCAGTTGTACGCTGACTGTTAAATAAGAAATCAGATACTACTTTTCATTCTCTCATCTCGGCATTATATTAAGCACGATTTCCGGAAAGTTTTTCATCCGGAAACCTTTTTGCAAAAATCATTTATCTATCGGAGAATTTTTGCCTATTTCAGACCGTGCAAAAAAGATCGGGATTTCACCGACTATGAAAATTGCCGCAGTGGCCATTGAGATGAGAGCCCGCGGTGAGAAGATTATTGATCTGGCGGTAGGCGAGCCGGATTTTCCAACCCCCGTAAATATTAAAAACGCCGCTAAGCTGGCGCTAGATCAGAACGAAACCAGGTACACCTTGAACCAGGGAAGACGCGATCTTAGAGACGCAGTGGCAAATAAACTTAAAAATGAAAACGGCGTCCAATATTCGGCAGACGAGATAATTATTTCAACAGGCGCAAAACAATGCATTTTTAACGCGGTTCAGGCTCTGGTTCACGAGGGAGATGAAGTGATTTTTTCTTCCCCTTATTACGTCTCATATCCGGAGATGGTCGTTCTGGCTCACGGACGATCTGTGGTGATCCCGTCCGACGAGAAAACATATTTCAAAATAACCGCCGATCAGCTGAAGAAAACAATAACCTCTGTCAGCAAATTACTGGTGCTGAATTACCCGTGCAACCCGACCGGCTCCTGCTATGACAGGAGTGAATTATCCGACATAGCTGAGATAGTTGAAAAAAATAATCTTTATGTTATTAGCGATGAGATATATGAGAACCTCCTTTATGACGGGAATGAATTTGTGAGCTTTTCTTCATTAAGCGAAGTGATTAAAAGCAGGACCGTTCTTATTAACGGATTTTCAAAGTCCTATGCAATGACCGGCTGGAGAATAGGATATTCGGCCGGGCCGGAAGAAATTATAAATGCAATGAACAGGATTCAGAGCCACAGCACATCGAACGCATCCTCAATTTCGCAAGCCGCGGCTTATGAAGCGCTCACCGGACCTCAGCAGTTCATACAAACAATGAGAAATGAGTATCAAACAAGAAGAGATTTTTTTTATGAACGGATAATCTCAATCGAAGGAATCTCCTGCCATAAACCCCAAGGAGCCTTTTATCTATTTCCGAATGTCTCCACTTTTTTCAACCGTTCATTTGAATCGTTTAATATCGAGAATTCATTTGATCTTGCCATGTACCTCCTCTCTGAAGCTAAAATAGCCGCCGTTCCTGGCAGCGCATTTGGCGCCGAGGGTTATCTGAGACTATCTTATTCAACTTCGATTGAAAATCTGAGAGATGCTGCAGATCGAATTAAAGAATCTTTGGAGAAGCTCAGGTAGATTGTTTTTTGGGGAGTATGTTTTTTTAGGAAGATGCTCTATCGTGGCCGGCCATAAAAACCGGAATTACCCGGAGACATTCCGTTCAACTTGTAAGATAAGATTCA